>JBCNOX010000127.1:0-10929 GCA_039593645.1 Pseudoduganella sp. | reverse complement strand
CGCTTGATCAACGGGCGCTTGATGATGCGGAAGTCTTCCACCAGGGCGGTGCGGCCGCCGGCCGCGGTCACCAGGCCCGACTCGTGCATGCGCATCAGGTCCAGCTCCACGGTATGCGTGGTGCGGCGGCTGGCGTCGCCGTGCGGCTGCAGGGTGGCCAGGGTCGGCATCACCGGCGCCGGCGCGGCGGGCGCGGCCGGCGCCGGGCTGGCCGGGGCCGGGGCGGCCGGCGCCGCGTGAATGGCTTCAGCTACCGGAGCCGCGGCCGGTGCTGGGGAATGAGGTGCCTCGGCGGCGGCGTCGGCAGGACGCGCTTGCCCGAGGCGGTTGGCGGCTTTTTCAATAATGCTCACTTGAGGACTCCCTGGGTGTTGCGGCTCAACCGGCGCGCAGCAAGGTAACGGTCAGGACACCGCCGAACGCGGTCAGCAGCGAGGCAACTGCCAGGCCGAAGGCATACAGGCGGCGCCGGCGCGACGAGCGCTGCTGCTCGGTCCAGTTCATGCCGATAGTGCCGAGGATCGGCACACCGGTCACCTCGCGCAAGCTGTGCTGGCTGAGGAAAGTCGGACGCACCTGGCTCATCAGGAAAGCACCGCCCAGGCCGGCCAGCAGGGCCGCCACGAACACGATCGAGTAATAGCGCGGGCGGTTCGGCCCGATCGGGGTTTGCGGCACGATCGGCGGGTCGATCACGCGGAAACTCATCATGTCGGTCGCCGAGCTGAGGTCGCCGGACAGCTTGGCCGCTTCGCGGCGCTGCACCAGCTTCTCATAGTTTTCCTTGTTGATCGCGTAGTCGCGGTTGAGCTGGGCCAGTTGCGCTTCCACTTCCGGCGCTGCCGTACTCTGCGAGCGCATGCGCTCCATGCGGGCCGAATATTCGCCGACGCGCGCCTTGAGCGAGGCCACACGCGCCTCTTCCACCGACAGCGCCACGTTCATCTGCTGCAGCATCGGGCTGTAGCCGGCGCCCGGATCGCCGCTCTTGGCCGCCTTCTTGGCTTCTTCCTTCTTGCGCTGCTGCAGGTTGGCAATCAGGCGCTTGGCCGAAATGATGTCCGGATGCTCTTCGGTGTACTGCATGCGCAGGCTGTCGAGCTGCTTTTCCAGCGTCGAAATGCGGCCGTCGATCTCGGGGTTGGAGATATTGGTGGCGTCGGCAGCCGGCGCCATGTCTTCACCGGCGATCTGGCGCTTGATGGCGTTGCGCGCCTGTTCGGCTTCCAGCAATTCCAGGCGCGCCTGGTTCAGTTTTTCGGACAGATCGCCCAGGTTGCTCGAGTAGTCGGTGCCCTGGCGCGGCAGCAGGCCCATGTGGCGGATCTTGAATTCCTTCAGAGCATTCTCGCCGGCGGCCAGGCGCTCTTCGTACATCTTGATCTGGTCGTCGATGAACTGCACCGCCTTTTCCGAATCCTGCTTCTTGCCGCCGAACGAGCCCTCGACGAAGATGGTCAGCAGCGATTGCACCACGTCCTTGCCCAGCTTGGGGTTTTCATTGTTGTAGGAGATGGTGTAGATGTCGTCGCGCTCGGTGCCGGTGACCTTGATCGCGCTCATCAATTCGTCGACCTGGCGCTCGTGCTCCTTGCCATCCTTGGCCTTGATGTCCAGGTCGACCATGCGCAGCACACGCTCCACGTTGGGGCGGCTGATCAGGGTGCGGCGCATGAACATGACTTGCTGCTCGACATTGGGCGTGGTCGTCATGCCCGACATCAGCGGCTTCAAGATACTCTGGGTATCGACATACACCCGGGCCGAAGCCTGGTAATCGCTGGGCAGGCGGTACACCACGGCCCAGCCGACCAGCGCCACGACCCAGGCGATCGCCACCGCATACCAGCGGTATTTCCCGATTGCCTTCAAAAAGGTCAACAGCAATGCCAAAATCTCTGCCATCTCGATCACTTATCCCTTGTTAGGCAGGCAAACTGTCGCAATGCCCACTTCTAATATTGCCTAAATAACATCTAATCTCTATCATACAGCAGAACGCGCTGCCTGTTACTATTAATTTATGTCTGTTGCGCACCGCTGACGAAAAGAATTTAACATTTCCCCAAGGCAATCACCCATTCCGGAGGCCGCATGGTCAAGCTGATTTCACTATTCCTGGCGGCCTGCCTAGGCTGCGCCAGTCCGCTGGCCGGGGCCGCGCCGCTGCCGCGCACCATTGCCGCGGTCAAGCCCAGCGTGGTCGGGATCGGCACCTTCAACCGCAGCCGCAGTCCTGCCATCGTATTCCATGCCACCGGCTTTGTGGTGGGTGATGGCCTGTCGGTCATCACCAACGCCCATGCGGTGACCGCGCTCGACTCGGAGAAAATGGAGTCGCTGGGCATTGTCACCGGCAAAGGCGACCAGCTGCAATTTCGCGAGGCCAGCGTGGTCAGCATCGACCGCGCGCACGACCTGGTGCACCTGCGCATGAAGGGTGCGCCGCTGCCGGCCCTGGCCCTGGGCAGCAGTGACATGCTCGACGAAGGCAGCGAGCTGGTGTTTACCGGCTACCCGCTGGGCATCATGCTGGGCCTGAACCCGGTCACCCACCGCGCGCTGCTGGCAGCGCAAACCCCAGCCATCCTGCCCACGCCCAATTCGCGCGGCCTCAATCCACGCGCCGTGCTGCAGCTGCAGCGTGGCGCGCCGTTCACGATTTACCAGCTCGACGGTACAGCCTATCCCAGCAATAGCGGCAGCCCCGTGTATGATCCGGAAACCGGCACCGTGGTGGCGGTCATCAACATGACCCTGGTCAAGGGCATGAAGGAAAGCGCCATCAGCGCGCCCAGCGGGATCAGCTATGCCATCCCGGTTCGCCACGTGCACGAATTGCTGCAGCAAGGCGACGCGCAAAAATAGCAGGGTAGAATAGCAAGACTCGTGGTATAACAGGCAATGCTAAAAAGCAAACAAGGAGAAAAATGTGAATAAGCAAACCAAGCTGGCCCGCCTTCTCGCCGCGAGCGCCATTGTCTTCGGTGCACTGGGCCTGGGCGGCTGCGCCACGCCCCACAGCGGCGCGCCGGCCGACGCCGGCGCGGTGCCGCAGACCGATTACCTGATCGGTCCGGGCGACAATCTGAGCATCATCGTCTGGCGCAATCCGGAAGTCTCGCAGGTGGTGCCGGTACGCCCTGACGGCAAGATAACTACCCCGCTGGTGGAAGACTTGCCGGCCAGCGGCAAGACCTCGACCGAACTGGCGCGCGATATCGAAAAGGCGCTGGCCAAGTTCATCCAGCAGCCGGTGGTCACCGTCATCGTCACCGGCTTTGTCGGCACCTATGGCGAGCAGATCCGAGTCATCGGCCAGGCCGCCAAGCCGCAATCGCTGCCTTATCGCCGCGATATGTCGATCCTGGACGTGATGATTGCCGTCGGCGGCGTGACGGAGTTTGCAGCGGGCAACAAGGCCAGCATCATCCGCATGGTCGATGGCAAGCAGCAGCAATTCACCGTGCGCCTGAACGACCTGATCAAGGACGGCGACATCTCGGCCAATGTGCCGATGCGCCCGGGCGATATCCTGGTGATTCCGGAAAGCTTCTTCTAAAGTGGAAGTAGCAAAACAATAGTTTCCTGTAGGTGTCGAGAATTCTTACAGTTCAAGATATGATAGCCGGCCGGGGCTGCGCTGCGCCTCCTGTTGAGCAGCTAAGCGCCTGATTTTCCAGCAATTCCATAGGTGAAACTCGTATCTGGAACGGTACTTGCTTGAACACTAAGTATCGCGGGCAGCCAAGCTGCCCTTCTCAATTCGCAAGGACGACGACGTGGCCAATGAACAACAGCCAGGCAAGCAACTGAGCGCCAAAGGCGCTGCGCGCCGCCGCTTTACCCGCGCCGGTGCCGCCGCATCCGGCGTTCTGCTGACCCTGCACAGCCAGCCCGGCATGGCAGCGGTCGTGTGCGCCGGCCCTTCGGGCTTCCAGTCGGGCCTGGTCAGTGCCCGCCCCAACGACCCCGGCGCCTGCGCCGGCCTGTCGCCGGGCGCCTGGAAAAATACCGAGCCCGCTGAGGGCGGCGGCAGCAACGGCAATGGCAATGGTAAAGGCGGTGGCAAGGGCCACAACCCGACTCCCGCACCGCTGCCGGACAAGGTCTGGCCGGCTGGCGCCTTGCCAACCGACCTGTTCCGTTCCGTATTCACCTGCGGCCTGGACCAGAGCAGCACTTACGGTTCGGACAAATGCACCCTCGACTACATCCTGGGCAACGAGCCCACCTTCGATAAATACAAGCTGGGCGCGCACCTGGTGGCGGCCTACCTGAACGTGCTGGCCGGCCTGTCCGGCTTCCAGACCGTGCCCATGCTGAAGAACATCTGGAACGAGCTGCGCAATACCGGCTACTTCAGCCCGACTGCCGGCGTGAAGTGGGACGCCAAGCAAGTGGTCGACTACCTGTCCGGTACCATGGGTTGATGCCGGTGCAGTGGCAACTGGTGCCGGGCCAGTCCCTGCTGCATCGCAGCTGGGACGGCCAGGTAGTGCTCTACAACGAAGTGTCCGGCGCCACCCACCTGCTGGACGCGGCGACCCTCGACTTGCTGCACGCCTTGCGCGATGGCGAACTCGCGCCCGACGACTGGGCCGATCCCGAGCTCCAGCTGGCCCTGGCCGAATTGCGCAAGCTCTACCTGGTGGAACCATGCTGACCGTGGCCGCGCTGGCGCCCGGTGCGCTGCAGGCGCGCCTGGCGGGCGACGGCTTGCGCCTGCGCACCGGCCGCTTCAGCGTGCGGCTGCAGGCCGCCATGCCCAGCGTGGCAGCCGGCATCGGCCAGCTGTATGGCGACTACCCGCTGCTGCAGGACAGCGATTTCGCCGACTTCCACCTGCAGCTGGTGCGGCCCCGTTCGCCGCGCCGCTGGCTGCGCCCGCAAGTGCGGCTGCACTGTGACGGCTATGAAATGTTCCAGCCGATGCCGTTGCAGCACGCCTTCCCCATGTTCGAATGGGGCTTGAACTGGTGCGTGTCGAGCCGCGCCCACCGCTACCTGATCGTGCATGCCGCCGTGCTCGAGCGCCACGGCCGCGCAGTCATCCTGCCGGCCCCGCCCGGCTCGGGCAAGAGCACGCTGACGGCGGCCCTGTCCGGCAAGGGCGGCTGGCGCCTGCTGTCCGACGAACTGACCCTGCTGGAACTTGACACCGGGCTGCTGGTGCCCAACCCGCGCCCGATCAGCCTGAAGAACGCCTCCATCGACATCATCCGCGCCTATGTGCCCAATGCCGTGCTGAGCACGCCGGTGCAGGACACCACCAAGGGCACCGTGGCCCATATGCGCGCGCCGGGCGATGCCGTGCGGCGCGCCGCCGACTGCGCGGCGCCGGCCTGGATCGTGTTCCCGCACTACAGCGCCGGCGCCGCCACCACGCTGGAACCGCTGGCGCGCGCCGCCACCTTCATGGAACTGGCCGGCAACAGCTTCAACTACAGCGTGCTGGGCGCGGCCGGTTTCCACGCCCTCGGCCGCCTGATCGAGCAGGCGGCCGGCTTCCGCTTCCGCTATAGTGCGCTGGATGAAGCCCTGGACACCTTTGCCCGCCTCGATGACAACTGACGTGCCGCTGCTGCTGCGCGCCCTGCGCGCGCCGCAACAGCTGGCCGGCCTGCCGCCTGCTGGCTGGGACCTGCTGCTGCGCCAGGCTGCCAACGCCAACCTCAGCGCCACCCTGCACGACTGGCTGGCGCAGCACGGCGTGCTGGCGCAAGCCTTGCCGCAGGCGCGCGAACAGCTGTCCTGGGCCGCCGTGATGGCGCGCCGCCACCGCCAGGCCACCTACTGGGAAATCCGCCTGATCGGCAAGGCGCTGGCCGGACTCGGCCTGCCGCTGCTGCTGCTGAAAGGCGGCGCCTATGCGGCGGCCGGCCTGCCACCTGCGGCCGGCCGCCTGTTTTCCGACATCGATATCCTGGTGCCGGAAGACAGCCTGCCGCAGGTGGAAGCGGCGCTGATGCGCCACGGCTGGGTCGGCACCCACCACGACCACTACGACCAGCGCTACTACCGCGAATGGATGCACGAGCTGCCGCCGATGATGCATGTGCTGCGCCGGACCGCGATCGACGTGCACCACACCATCCTGCCGCGCACCGCGGCCCAGCGTCCCGACGCGCAGCTGCTGCGCGCCGCCGCGCGGCCGGTGGCGGGCGACGGCGCGCCGCCCGGCACCGCCGTCCTGGCGCCGCTCGACATGGTGCTGCACAGCGCCACCCATCTGTTTGCCGACGGCGAATTCGACAAAGGCTTGCGCGACCTGTGGGACTTGCACTGCCTGCTCACGCATTTCGGCGCCCACGAGCCCGGCTTCTGGGAAGCGCTGCCGGCGCGCGCGCGCCAGCACCAGCTGCAGCGCTTCATGTTCTACGGCTTGCGCTACAGCGCCATGCTGCTGGGCACCGAAGTGCCGCCCGCCACCCTGGCTGCCATGGCGGCGGACGGCCCTGCGCCGGCACTGCTGGCCGTGATGGACGCGCTGTTCACGCGCGCGCTGCTGCCGCACCATCCGAGCTGCCGCGGCGCCGGCGCCGCGCTGGCCGATTTCCTGCTGTATGTGCGCGGCAACTGGCTGCGCATGCCGCCGCTGCGCCTGGCGCGCCACCTGTTCCATAAGGCATTTTTGACACCCAAAAACTCGCAGGGCGCGGCCGCATAACGGCAGCAACTGCCAGCACGCTCCCGCTACAATTGCTGGGTATTCGCTTTGCAAGGAGCATGCATGCGACTCCTGGCCCTTGTGGCGGCCAGCCTGCTGGCGCACGCTGCGTGCGCGCAGAACGCCGCCACCCTGTTTGAACAAGCGCAGCGCCTGGAACATGGCGAAGGGGTGGCGCGCGACCTCGGCGCGGCGGCCGCGCTGTACTGCCGCGCCGCCCGGCTGGGGGCGCCCGAATCGCAGTACGCCCTGGGCTGGATGTACGCCAACGGGCGCGGCGTGGCGCGCGACGATGGCACGGCATGGCGCCTGTTCGCGCTGGCAGCCGAGCAGGGTCATGCGGCCGGCGCCCGCATGCAGGCGCTGCTGCCGGCAGCCGCGCATGCCGCGCTGCCGCCCTGCATGGCGCCCGATCCCGCGCTCGAACTCGACCTCGCCTTCCCCGTCCCCGATTACAGCGCGGCCACGCCGCAGTTGCTGGCCCTGGTCGACCGGCTGGCGCCCGAATACGACATCGAACCGGCGCTGGCCCTGGCCATCATTGCCGTCGAGTCGGGCTTCAACCGCAGCGCCGTATCGCCCAAGGATGCGCGCGGCCTGATGCAATTGATTCCCGCCACCGCCTCGCGCTTTTGCGTGCTGGACGCCTTCAATCCCGAACAGAACCTGCGCGGCGGCCTGGCCTACCTGCGCTGGCTGCTGGCGCGCTACAGCGGCAACGTCACGCTGGCCACCGCGGCCTACAATGCCGGCGAACAGGCGGTCGACCAGTATGGCGGCGTGCCGCCTTACGATGAGACGCGCGCCTATGTGCGCCGGATCGGCAAGCTGTACGGCAAATCGGTCCACCCTATCGCGGCGGCGGCACCGCAGCGCTGCATGCACCAGATGGCAATTCGCGCACGCCGATGATATGCTTGCCCGATGGAATGGGACGCGATCATCATCGGCACCGGCATGGGCGGCGCGCCACTGGGCTATGCGCTGGCGAAGGCCGGGCAACGCGTGCTGTTCCTGGAACGGGGCAAGTCCCACCTGCAGCCCGGAGCGCTGACCAACAGCTACGCCGAAGCGCATTTCCCGACGCCGGCCGCGCCGGGCCCGCAACACCGCGCCACGCTGCAGCGGGCCGGCCGCTACAGCGACACGGTCCGCACCAACGCCGGTTCGCGCACCCAGCATTTCGTGCCCTTCATCGGCAGCGGCACCGGCGGCTCCAGCGCGCTGTACGGCATGGTGCTCGAGCGTTTCTTCCCGGCCGACTTTGCGCCGCGCGCCCAGCACCCGCAAGCCGCCGATGCCGACCTGCCGGAAGCCTGGCCGATCGGCTACGACCAGCTGCTGCCGCATTACCAAGAGGCTGAACAGCTGTTTCGCGTACGCGGCACGCCCGACCCGCTGCGCGCCGACCGCACCGGCGGCTGGGCCGCGCACTTCCGGCCGCCGCCGCCGCTGACGCCGGCCGCCGGCGAACTGTTCGAGTTCTTCCGGCAGCGCGCCTTGCATCCCTACCGCCTGCCGCTGGCCTGTGAATTTGTCGAAGGCTGCGGCGCCTGCCAGGGCTACCTGTGCGACCGCCAGTGCAAGAACGACGCCAGCCGCGTCTGCCTGGAACCGGCGCTGGCCCGGCACGGTGCGATGCTGATCGATGAATGCGAGGCGGTGCAGCTGGAAGCCACGCGCGAGACCGTCACCGGCGTGGTGTGCCAGCAGCGCGGCCAGCGCCTGGTGTTGCGCGGCAAGCAGGTGTTCCTGGCCGCCGGTGCGCTGGAGACGCCGCGCCTGCTGCTGCAATCGGCCTCCGCGTATTGGCCGCAGGGCCTGGCCAACGATTCCGGCCTGGTGGGGCGCTGCCTGATGCGCCACCATATCGACCTGTATGTGATCAAGCCGAACACGCCGGCCGGTTTCGACAACCGGCAAAAGGAATTCGGCTTCAACGACTTCTACCAGCGCGACGGCCAGAAGCTCGGCTCGGTGCAATCGTTCGGCCGCCTGCCGCCGGTGCCGGTGCTGGCCGCGTCGATGGAAGACGATATCCGGCAAGGCGCCCTGCCTTGGCTGGCGCCCCTGTTCAAGCTGGCTCAGCCGGCAGTCAAGCCGATCCTGCGGCAATTCGTGCACGACCGGCTGATCCTGGCCAGCACGCTGGAAGACTTGCCGTATGCCGACAACCGCGTCACGCCGGCCAGCGGCGACGCGCGGCTGGCGCTCGACTACCGTGTACGCCCGCACGATGCGGCGCGCATTGCGGCCATGCGCGGCCTGATGAAGGATGCGCTCAAGCCCTATTCGTTCGACCTGGTGAAACAGGCCGACAACAACCAGCGCATCGCCCACGTGTGCGGCACCTGCCGCTTCGGCAGCGATCCGCGCAGCAGCGTGCTCGATGCCAACAATCGCGCGCACGGCCTGTCCAACCTGTACGTGGTGGACGGCTCCTTCTTCCCGTCCAGCGGCGGGACCAATCCCAGCCTGACGATTGCCGCCAATGCCCTGCGCGTGGCGCGCCACCTGACAGGAAAAGGAATCTACGATGATCAAGCTTGATGATTTGCGCGGCCACTGGGCGCTGGTGACGGGCGCCTCCGGCGGCATCGGCGCCGAATTCGCGCGCGAACTGGCGCGCAATGGCGTCAATGTGGTGCTGGTCGGGCGGCGCGAAGAACGCCTGCAGGAACTGGCCAAGCGCGTGGTGCTGGAGGCGGGCGTGCAGGCCGAGGTGGTGCGCGTCGATCTCGCCAGGCCGGGCGCGGTGGCCCATGTGAAGGAACGGCTCGACGCGGCCGGCATCCGCATCCGCCTGCTGTGCAATATCGCCGGCATGGGGCGCTGGAACCGGCTCGAGCACTGGGAGCTGCAGGACTACCGCGACATGATCGAGGTCAACAATAGCGCCATGGTGGAGATGTGCTACCACTTCCTGCCGCACCTGGCCTCGCATGCGGGCAGCGCGGTGATCAATGTCTCGTCGCAGGCCAGCTACCAGCCGGTGCCGTATATGGCGGTGTACGCAGCCTCGAAAGCCTTCGTGCAAAGCTTCAGCCAGGCCTTGCATGGCGAATGGAAGGAGCGCGGCATCCTGGTGCAGACCCTGGTGCCGGGGCCGACCGATACCGAATTCGACGCCAAGGCCGGCGCCTATGCCAGCGCGCTGAGCACACGCGGCAGCACGGCCGAAGTGGTGAAGGCCTCGCTGGCCGGCCTGGCCAAAGGCGATCCGGTGGTGGCCTCGATCAAGGGCACCTACAAGCAGCGCTTCTTTGCCGGCCTGTTCCCGCACAGCATGGTAATCCGCGAAGTGGCCAAAATGTTCAAGCCGCCGCAATAAAAAAAAGGGACGTACCCGGAAGGGTACGTCCCTTTTTTTTTTCTTTCTTCGCTGCTTAAGCGCGGCGGCGCAGGCGAGCCAGGCCCAGCAGGCCGATGCCCATCAGCAGCATGGTGCCAGGTTCCGGTACGTCGCGGGTGAAGCCGCTGTCGCCGTCAACCTTGAACATGATGTCGCTGCCGCGTTGGCCATTCAGCACCGGGATCACGGTCGAGAACGGGTCGCCGTTGTTGCTGGAGCCGTTGCGGTGGAAGCCGGCGGTGGCAGCCGAACCGGCCGGATAGTTCAGGCTCGATTCGAAGTCGACGCCGAAGATCAGGCTCATCACGCCTTCGAAGTAATCCGGGTTCACGAAGTCGCCTGCTTCCAGGATGCCGGCATGCAGCTTGGCGGAACCCTGGCCATTGTTCGGGCCAAACAGGGTGAACACCGACGAGTTGGAATCGATGGTCAGCAGCGCCACCATGATGCCGTCGTCGAAGCCCTGGCCAGTCACGGTGTCGGCATTGCGTGCGGTGTCGAAATAGATCGCGACCTTGTTGGAGCCGGGGGCACCGCCCAGGCCGAAGGTTGCGGTCGGGCCGAAGGTTCCGGTCACCACTTCCGTCATCTTGGCGGCGATGGTGAATTCGAAGTCGCCGGTGGCGACGCCGTTGGCTTCACCGTCCAGGCGGCCGCCCAGGTTTGGCGTGCCGGTGCCGCCGTTCTTGCCCACCAGGGTGGACTGGTACAGGAAGTCGAAGCTCTGGCCGACCGTCAGCGGGGTGCCGAAGGGGCCGATGCCGCGCGCCAGGCCGCTGCCGTTGGACGACCAGTCGAGGCGGTCCACATTGGACGCCAGGGTATTGCCGGCGCCATCTTTGATGTTGAATGGGGTGAGCACGTCTGCCTGGGCAGCACCGGCGGCGAACAGCATGCTGGCCACGGT
>JBCNOX010000126.1:0-10953 GCA_039593645.1 Pseudoduganella sp. | reverse complement strand
TGGCCGCTTCCTACATGAAGGGCAAGTTCAATGCGCCGGCCGAATCGTCGGACAACATGAACAGCAGCAAATTCCTCAACATCATTTACAACCCATATGCCGGCCAGGACGTGGCTGGCGATATCAAGGTCCGGTACGCCGGATTCAGTCTTGTTGAACGTTTCTAGGAGCGCTTGAGATGAAAAAACTCGCGACAATGATCGCCGCCCTGGCCATCGGGGGCACAGTGCATGCGGCGCCGGTACCGGCCGCAAAGCAGGAACTGGTCAACCGCGTGCTACAGCTGTGGCACCCGGAGACCATCGGGGAGTCGATGCTGCAGGCGCCGGTTGGCGACGCGGTGCAGCAGGCGCGCGCCGTGCTGCAGGGCCGCGTATCGCCCGAAAAGCGCGACGCAGCGTTGAAAGAAATCGTTTCCGACGCGCGCCAGTTCATGGACGAAAACAAGCCGCTGGCGCAGGCCAGTGCGCAAAAGCTGGTCGGCACCACGGTTGCGCCCTTGCTGGCCGAACGATTCAGCGAAGAGGAGCTACGCCAGATCATCACCATCCTCGAGTCGCCGGTGAAGAAGAAATTCGAAGCCATGGTGCCCGAGCTGCAAAAGAAGCTGGGCGAAGGCGTTGCCGCCGATACGCGTGCCGTGATGGACCCCAAGCTGCAGGAACTGCAGCAGCGCATCGGCATGCGCCTGCGTAGTGCGGTGTCGCCCTGAGCGGGAGCACAGGCCATGAGCTATTCTTCGGCTCTTCACCTGGTGCGCGGTGTCAAATCGCGCCTCTCCCACTCCGGCGTTGAAGCGGAAGCGCTGTTCGAGCAGGCCGGCCTGAACGAAGGCGACGGCCTGGCCTGCGATGCGCTGACGCTGTCGGACAAACTCAGCCACCTGTGGGAGCTGGTGGTTGAACATTCGGGCGATCCGCTGATCGGCCTGAAAGTCTCTACCCCGCACCGCCTGGGCTGGCTGGGCGTGATGGGGCATATCATGCTGCTGTCGCCGACCGTGCAAAGCACGATCGAGCGCTGCCACGGCCATACGCGCGTGGGCATCCTGCTGCCAGGCTTGCACCGCGTGGTGCCGCGCCAGCGTTATGACTTTGTCTGGTGCGTACTGCTGCGCACCCTGCGCTGCGCCTCCGGCCGCGACGACGCGGTGCCGGTCAAGGTGGAATACGCCTTCCCGGAGCCCGCCAACTCGGCGTTCTTCGAAAATACCTTTGGCTGCCCGGTGCACTTCAACCGGCCGCACAATGTGATGGAGTTTTCCGACGCCGACATGGTAGCGGCGCTGCCCAACGGCGGCATGCCGCTGCCAAACGGGCCCAAGCCCATCCTGGCGCAACTGGCCGAAGCGCAGCCGCCTGCATTCACCGCCCGCGTGCAGGAGATTCTCGCTTCGCTGCTGCCCAAGGGGCCGCCGCACCGCGACGCCGTAGCCGGTTTGCTAGCCATGAGCGAGCGCACCTTGCAGCGGCGCTTGGCCGAGGAAGGCACCAGCTTTTCCGCCGTGGTGGACGACACCCGGCGCGCGCTGGCGCGGCAATCGCTTGAAGCTGGCGAGCTGTCGCTGAAGATGCTCAGCTTCCAATTGGGCTTTTCCGAGCCGAGCGCGTTCTACCGCGCCTGCAAACGCTGGTTCGGCATGACGCCTTCCGACCTGGCCAATCATGGGGAAAAACATGGCATGGTATAAACCGGAGCATCCTGCGCAGTTGTTTGGCCAATTGCTGGTCAAGCACAAGCTGGTCACCGAAGAACAGCTTCAGCGCGCAATCGAACACCAGCGGCAAACCGGCCAGCGCCTCGGCGAAATCTTCGCCGAATGGGAGCTGGTGACGCACCAGCATGTGCAGGACATCCTGCTCAAGCAGCGCCGTGTGCGCATGGCGACGGCGCTGATCGGTGCAATCTTTGCGCCCCTCGAGGCATATGCGGCCGAAACGCTTGCCGCTGCACCCGCAGCCATCAGCGCCCCGGCCGCGATCCTGCCGCGAGAAGGTTCGCTGGCAGCGCTGGCGGAACACGAATTGGATGCAGTTACCGCGCAGGGCCTCGATGAAGACCTGGTACGGCAAGTACGCGAACAGTTGAAGCGCAACGGGGTGGAAGTGAATGGCGACCTGTCAAAGCTGGTCAATCCGGTTCTGGGACTGGTGGAGTCGGATGTCAGCGTGCACAACGTGGTTTATGCCGCGAATCGCGCAGCGACGACCGTCAATCCCGACGGTTCGCTCTCGCTGAACTTGCCCACCACGATTGGGGAAATCAACTTCAATAACATACGGGTGCACGGCGCCGCGCCCGGTGGCCCGTCGTTCGGCAGCATCTCGATCCGGGGCATCGACCTGACCGGCACCGTGATCTCACTGGCGCTCAAGCGATGAAGCCCGCGTTCCGCAAACCCCTGCTGGCCCTGTTGCTGGCGCTCGGCGGCGTCGCAGCAGTGGCCCGAGCGACCGCAAACACAGCTGCCGCACCGCAGCCGCCCGACCTGGCGTCGCTGTCCGGCGGCACCGTCCACGTAGCTGAAGCGCCAAGCGCCGGCCTTCCAGGCAAAGCTTTCACCGCCTGGACCCTGGTCCCGGCCTCGGTGCCACGCCTGTGCGCCATGGTCCAGGACTACGCCTCCTACTCCTCCTACATGCCAAATACCAAAAGCGCGCTGCCAGTTGGCGAAGGAGACGGATACGTCCTGGTCGACATGACACTCGACCTCCCGCTGGGCCAGCAAAAGAAGTACCGCCTGCGCCTGGAGCAACAACCCCAGCCCGACGCGGCCCAATGCAAGCTCGCGTGGCGCCTGGTGCCCAACGGCCTGGCGCCATCAGACACCATTGCCGACACCACAGGCTACTGGCTCTTCACGCCAATCCCCGGCGAAAGCGGCAAGACCCTGATTGAATACCATGTCTATGCAGATCCTGGCCCGGTGCCGTACGGCTTCGGCTGGATCGTCGACATGATGAGCAAGCGCAGCCTGCCCCGCACGCTGGAAGCCCTGCGCGCGCAGGCGGCCAGGTGATTACTTAGCCGAATGTGAGGCAGGAAGAACGAGGCTCCCTATCATTTGCTCCAGATTTCCCAAGCTCTCATCGCATCATCTTCGATGCATTGATCCTCAAGTTGCCGGCTTCTCGTTTCAATGATATAACCTATAAAATTCGCGACCACAGTTCTTTGCTCACGACTGCATGCCAGAAATCGAGCATTATCTGGGCCGTCAGAGATGAGATGCCAAAAGAATTGGGCCGCGTACCAATCGTATTCGGCAACCGGTTCTTCGACCACGAGCCTCGCTAACCCAGCCAGATAATAACGAAACCCAGCAGGGGATATGAAGGAGATCGGATCCCAACCCGGATTCCCGACATCCTGACGAGTAATGGTAATCGGCGTACGAGACAACAGAGTATCGTCATGCTCAGCACATTCTTCGCAATGCTGAAAATTCGTGAAATGCTCGGGGCGCGGACAGTCTTGAAATGCCTGATACATCAGATTCAGAGCCGCGAAATCATTCTCGATTACGGATACCATTGCCAAAACTCTAGATAGTGAAGTGCGCGAAGTGCACAAGCGCAGCGCAGCAGATTACCTGGTCCAATATACCGTCCGATGGCGCTCCTGCGCCGCTGCTGCATACTGAATCTGCAACACGAGTGCCGCCAGCAATGCCATCACTCCGCGCATCGGAACACGCCCCGCATTTTCGCCCGCTGTTCGGCCGTCAGCCGCGCAGCGGTCGCGTTGTAGATATAGTTTTCCTCTTCCCGCATCAGCAGGAAGCTGCCATCCGCCTGTTCGCTCCATACCAGGTAGCCGCAGTACGTATCGGCATTGGCGTAACGGCCGGTGAAATCCACAGCGGCATAGGTCCCCGGCGTGCCGCTTTGGGAGCTGCGGTAAATCGTGACCTTTTTCAGCTCGCGCTGCTGCATGGCGCCGGCCCGCGCAGCGCTGGCCGCCATCGCATCGCGCCAATCTTCGAAAGTCCACTGCTGCCGCAAGCCTGCTCCAAGGCGCTTCCACGCCTCGGCATAGCGCGTCGCATCCTTCTCGGCGAAGTAAGCCTTGCTCAACTCCTCCACGCGAGCCTTCTGCGAGCTGCTCGGCTGCCAGGATGGCGCCGCACCGCCAGCCTTGGGCGGCGCCAGCGACTGCTGCAGCGCCGCGTTGATTCGGCGGAACTCCTCCAGCATGCTATCGCAAGCCTCTTTCTTCGCCTGGCATAGTGCAGTCATCCTGATCGACGCCTGGCCATTCTCCATGACCACCGTGCGTCGCACGGCGGCAGGATGGGCCGGGTGGCCCGGCAGCGTGAATGACCACAGGGTGCGGTTTGCCTTGTCATCCGCTGTAGTCCAGCTGCCATCGTCGGAAATCGTCACGTCTGCGCGTGCCTTCAACGCCTCCAGCGCTGCCGGGGCGGAGGGGTAGCCAATACCGTCCGGCACTGCTGCCGCTGCGGCCAGGATCATCAGGTTCTCAATCATGCGTTGCAATATAGACCACGGCGCGATAAAAGGTCAATTGTGGTAGCATCCGCCCGTCTTAGCAATAATCCAAGAGCCGCCATGCCATCCGCCCAACGCCTCTCCGATGTCGTCGCCACTGAACTGGAAACCCGCATCCTCGAAGGATCGCTGAAGCCCGGCGACCGCTTGCCGGCCGAGCGCGAGCTGGCGGTGGAACTGGGCGTATCACGCCCTTCCCTGCGCGGCGCCCTGCAATCGCTGGTGGCCAAGGGATTGCTGATTACACGCCATGGCGGCGGCACTTTCGTGACCGACTCAATGCAAGCGGCATTCACCGACCCGTGGCAGCAAATGCTGAAGGACCATCCGGACATTCACGGCGACATGCTGGAGTTCCGCCATATGCTGGAAGGGCAGGCGGCGCAGCTGGCGGCAGAGCGCGGGACCGAAGAAGACTTCGAACGCATCCGAGTTTGCCACGAAGCGCTGGAGCGTGCATTTGCGGCGCAGGACCTGGCGCAGTGCATCAAGACCGACGTGGAATTCCACCAGGCGATCGCGGAGGCTTCGCACAATGTGCTGATCGGCCATTTGAGCTCCAGCCTGCACAAGGTGATGGAGGGCCATGTGCAAGGCAACCTGGAATACCTGACCGCTCGCCCGGAGCTGTGGGCCCAGCTCCAGGTGCAGCATCGGGCAATCTGGGATGCGGTGCGCGAGCGAAGGATGGACGTGGCCGGACGCGCCGCTCACCAGCACTTGGATTTCGTCAAGCAAACCATGCGCGAAACCCTCAAGAATGAAGAGCGTCGCAATGCGGCAACGCGGCGGCTGCCAGCTAACGCGTGAGGCCGCTAATTTAGTAGGTCAGAGTTCGCTTGGCAGAACGTGCGAGGGCCACCGGCGGCCAGGCTGCCGCGCATTTGCGTATGGCGTTTCCGCTGAAATGGCCCGCTGGTTCTGCTGTTTTCCGCTGTTTTCCGCTGTTTTTAGGGGAACTATCCGCGCGTGCCGTGATCAAAGGAAAAAACAGCGGAAAACAGCGCGTTTCAGCGCAAAACAGCGGAGGAAAACAGCATGAAAGACATAGCGACCCTGGCGATACCCGCCTGCGCGGTTACCAATGGAAAACCGTATTCGTTCCAGAAGGCACCCAACTACGCGCCTGGAACCGTTCCGGCTACGCTTATGCCGAGGTCGTTGGCGACAGCATTGTTCATCTCGGGCGCCCCCCCGAACAGCCTTCGCCGAAGTTCTCGAGCGTGCTGCCACCGCCCGTTCAACGCCTTCCTCGAGTACCGCCAATCCCGACCCAGGCACACCTTCAGCCCGACTTTCACGCGAGAGCGGCTGAAGACAGCACAAACTCTCGCTCAATTGATCGTCGCAAAGTCCACCGCCGGCAAGAGGATTTGCTGCTTGACTAAGTTGGCTTGAAGAGGCGCGGAAGCAACTTCGTGCGCGCTTAGTAGCTTTCATGGTTTGCGCCGACCGTTCTGCCTGAACATCTGTGAGTGCAACTCACCTGACGCTGATTGTCAGGTGAGGCCGGGATCAATGCTTTCTATTTCGCGCGCGCCTTGCCGAAAGCGTCTCCTGCCTTCCATTCCGGCATCTTCGGCGCATCGGCCACAATACGCCCCAGATTCAGGGTGAACTGCGCCATCTGCGTCATGCCTGCCATCGACCAGTTAGGATCGTATTCGTCGCTGACCTGGTGATAGCTCTTGCGATAAGCCGCGCGCATCTGCTCGGCTTTCTCCTTATCGCCCAGGAAGTCGCTGCCCGAAGTGATCGAGAATGCCGGCACGCCCGCCTTGGCAAAGCTGAAGTGGTCGGAACGGAAGTAACCGCCCGCCAGATCCGGCTTCTCTTTCGCGATGACCATCTTCATGCCTTTGGCCGCCGCTTCCGCCATCTTGCCCAGGTCAGTACGTTCGCTGCCGGCGGTACCGATATCGCGCGTGGTGCCGATCCAGTTCAGCGAATCCAGGTTCAGGTTGGCGGCAGTTTTCGCCAGCGGCCACAGTGGCGCTTCCGCATAGGCCGCGCTACCGAGCAAGCCCTGCTCTTCCGCAGCCACCCACAGGAACATCTGGCTGCGCTTGGCCGGCGACTTCACTGCCTCCTGCGCCATGGCCAGCAAGGCCGCAGTGCCGGAGGCATTGTCGACCGCACCGTTATAAATGGTGTCGCCACCGGTGCCTTGCTTGCCCAGGTGATCCCAGTGCGCAGAATAGATCACCACTTCATCCTTCAGCTTCGGGTCGGTGCCCGGTACCACGCCGGCCACATTGAACTGCTCAACGTGGCGCACGTCAGCCTTCATATCACCCACCAGCCTGGCCTTCAGCGCTACCGGCTGGAAGTCCTTGCGTTCCGCGGCGGCGCGCAACTGGTCCAGGTCCAGGCCTGCGGCCTTGAACAACGCCACGGCGGTTTCGTTGGTCAGCCAGCCTTGCAGCTCGGTGCCCGGCGTGCCTTGTGCAAGCTGGAAGCGTTCCACGCCATCCCAGCTGTTCTTCACCACACTGTAGCCGTACGAAGCCGATGCATCGGTGTGGATCAGCAGCGCGCCGATCGCGCCCTTGCGCTTGGCCTCTTCGAACTTGTAAGTCCAGCGCCCATAGTAAGTCAATGCCTTGCCGCCGAAACGGTTCGGCGCCTCAGCCGTCGGCATCGGGTCATTGACCATCATGACGATGACCTTGCCCTTTACATCCTGGCCCTTGTAGTCGTCCCAGCCTTCTTCCGACGCGGTGATGCCGTAGCCGACGAATATCAGGTCGGCATCGAAGCTGTGCGCCGCCTTTGCATCGCCGGGCGCATACACCCAGTCCTTGCCGAAGCTGGCTGGCAGCGCCACGCCGTTCACTTCCAGGCGCAGGTTGGATGCCGCCGCATCGGTCTTGACGCCGGCGATCTTCACCAGTTGGCGATAGGTGACGCCGTCGACCGGCTTCAGGCCGGCAGCCATGGCCTGGTTTTCCAGGTAGGCGACGGTCAAGTCGCCGCCGCGCTGGCCGGTGCCACGGCCTTCCAGCAGGTCGCTGGACAGGAATGCCAGGTGGGCGCGCAGCGGCGCTTCCTGCACGATCGGCTGCATTGCCTTGCCGCCTTTGACTCCTGCGGAGTGGGCTAAGGCCGGAACCATCGCCAGCGCCACGCTGGCCGTCAGGGTAGAGACTACTGAGGTCGGGATGTTCATCATGTCTATGTCTTCATGCTCTCGTTATGAAGCAGGCTCATGACCTGCGCTGAGCATTGTAATCAAAGCTTGTCCAACAGTGTGATTCTTGCGCCTTTCACCGGCATCCGCCGCGCCACTCCGGTCTGCGGATCGTATAAAACGATCGCGCTGGGAGTAGCGAAGGCCACCCGCCCTTTGGCAGCTTCAAGTCCATCCACTTCGACTTCCAAACAATCAGCAAACGTATTCGATGTCTTCGTTTTCTTCGCTGCCAATCTGATGTTCCGATTTTGAAGCGGCCTGCAGTTTTCTGGTTTCACGACAAATTTATCGATATGCTGGATTCCTGCACTCATCCCAAGCATTGGAATGAGAGTGATGCCGATTGCCATCATGATCAATCCAAAAAACATGGCAAAGCTCATCAACGGTGCCGCCAGCCACGCAAACCCCGAAATGAGAATGCTTCGAATCGTCCACAAACCCATGGAGTCGTGCTTTGCGGGCTTAAGCCTGGAAAGCAAGTATTCAGTCTTCGCGACTCCTGTCCGAATCCATGGTTGTCTTGATTTAAGAAGGTACACGGTCAGAACCAAAGAGAAAAATACCGCCACGGGAATGATCCAAGTCGCCTTTAGTGTGGTCAACCACAAGTCCCATGACAGAGTAGAGAGATCCAGGGAATCAAAGAATCTCAGAAATGCCCAGGCTGACAACGAGATAACGTCAAATGAAGACTCGAACATTGAAGCATGGGGTATTTGAAGGCGATCCTCGACCGCGACGGCGACGCCGTAGCCAAGCAAGGCCATGGCGGTAGCAATCACCGAAACGAATGCAATGATCGCTGCCAAATAAGACCGCTCCGCGCGGGGCAGTTGAGGCTCACTGGCAGTACGTGGGATTCTCTTGTGCTCCCGTTGCTTGAGTTGGATCTTACTCATTGCCCCTCCGAAAATATGAAAGCAATGAATATAAGCGGATTTGAAAGAATCGGCTCATCGATGCCCTTGCACCATTTGCGCAATGGTATGCTACGCCCCGTATGAAACACACGCCTTACATCGGCCGCTTTGCGCCCTCCCCGACCGGACCGCTGCACCTCGGTTCCCTGGTGGCAGCCATGGCCAGTTATCTCGACGCCAAGGTGCACGGCGGCCAATGGCTGGTGCGCGTGGAAGACGTAGACCGCGACCGCAACGTGGAAGGCGCCGACCAGCACATCCTCGCCTCGCTGCAGCGCTGCGGCATGCAGTGGGATGGCGAGGTGACCTGGCAAACGCAACGCGAAGACTTGTACGAAGCCGCACTGCGCCAGCTCGGCGACAACATCTATCCCTGCGGCTGCTCGCGCAAGGAAATCGCCGATTCCCAGCTGCGACTGGGCCAGGCCGGCAGCCCGCACCTGGTCTATCCCGGCACCTGCCGCAACGGCCTGGCGCCCGGCCGCACGGCGCGCGCCCTGCGCCTGCGCACGCCGCAGGAGCCGCATTGCGTGATCCACTTCCACGACCGCTTCGCCGGCGACATCAGCCAGGACATCACGGCCGAAGTAGGCGACTTCGTGGTGCGCCGCGCCGACGGTTTCTGGGCCTACCAGCTTGCGGTAGTGGTCGATGATGGTGCACAAGGGATCACTGATATCGTGCGCGGCGCCGACCTGCTGGACTCCACGCCGCGCCAGATTTTCCTGCAGCAGCTGCTTGGCCTGCCGCAACCGCGCTACCTGCACTTGCCACTTGTGGTTAATGCCGACGGCGAGAAACTGTCCAAGCAAACCGGCGCGCAAGCCTTCGACACCGGGGCGCCTGCTGCCAGCCTGCTCGGCAGCGCATTGCTGCCTGCGGCGCAATTCCTCGGGCTCGATGTGAAGGCCGACAGTATCGACGCCTTCTGGCGCGCAGCTGTACCGGCATGGGACGCGGTACTGCGCGCCCACGGTGAGGCGCCGCACAGACCATAAGCAGGGCTCGCCGCACACTGGTTCCACCAAGCGAAAGGAGGTGGGCCATGCGGCACTTAATTATCTCTTGCGCCTTGTGCGCGATGGCGCTGCCGGCAACCGCCGAAGACAACTTCTTCCGTTGCATCGACAGCCAGGGCGTGGTCATGCTGACCGACCGCCCTTGTGAGAACCTGCCCAACGCAGCGCGGCCAGTGATGGAAAAAGAGCACTTCGTGCTGCCGCGATCCGAACAGACACGCAGCCAGTGGGTCACCAAACCGCCGGTTCACGTGTCGCCGAAAGTCGACGTGCAGACATTGCGCATGGCGCGGCAGGCACTGGAACTGCGCGACAAGATCGCCAGCGCGCGCTAACCCTTGGCCTAACCCGGGCCGTCCTCATCGTCCAGCGGCAACAGCAGCATGCAGGCTGCCGCTGCGCCATGCACGATCGGCAGCAGCAATAAGGTAATCTGGGCCGGCGCATCCGGATCGCTGACGGTAAAGTAAGTGATGGCCACCGCCATCACGATCGGCGCCAACGGCAACACCGCCGCCTGCACACTGGCAGGATTCAGCCGACGCACCGCCAGCAAGTTCAAAAGCAGCGCCACCAGGTAAAGGGTGCGGTACACCCATTCGGAACGCGCGGTGGCAAAGTGCAGCCCCGCAAGCATCCCTTGCATAAGCAACCCGAGCAATAGCGTCAGCAACAGCGCGGGCAAGGCAGAGCGTTCCATGATCACGTTTGGCCTCCATCGTCACTGGAAGTAACAAAGCAGTTTCCATGCCACGCTTATGTGTCAAGGGGAACCTGGCCGTGCGTTGAGGCATTTGTAGATTTCTGTAAGGAATTTCGACATCTACCGTTTCAAGCCGGCAGGACCTTTGCTGCGGCGCGGTATAATAGCGGGCTTGTCTTTTGGATATCGGTTTTCAGAGAAGAAGATGCACACTACACCAGACACCCGCCCCGCCGTTGTACTGCTGCACAGTTCGCTCAGCTCGCGCAGCCAATGGACCACCCTGATGGCCGAGCAGGAAGCCAATTTCCGTTTCATCGCGATCGATCTGTTGGGCTACGGCAAGTCCGCCTTCCCGACCGAAGCGGCTGCTGCCGGTTACACCCTAGCCCATGAAGCCGATGCCGTGGCTGCCGCCCTGGCCTCGCATCTTGATGCCGGCGAGCAATTCCACTTGGTTGGTCACTCCTATGGTGGCGCCACTGCCCTGCGCCTGGCGCGCCAAATGCGCGAGCGCGTGCTGTCGCTGGCCGTGTTCGAACCGGTCGCCTTCCACCTGCTGCCGGCCAGCGATGCCGGCCGCCAGGAAATCGAAGCGGTGGTG
>JBCNOX010000125.1:0-10954 GCA_039593645.1 Pseudoduganella sp. | reverse complement strand
GTGAAGAACTCTTGCGGGTCCTTGGCAGCCAGCAGCTGCTTGGTGGCGACCGACGATTCTTCCAGCGATGCCTTGGCTGCGGTGATGTTCAGGTCTACGAACTTCTCAACGCCTTCGAAGGCTTTGTTGGTCAGCGACGAAAAGAGTGCAAATTGGCTTTCGAAGTTTGCCTTGGTGGCATTGGAAAACTGCTCAGGAATCGCAAACATTGGACTCTCCAAATAAGTGAATTAGTCGTTGGAACTTGATGTCTCTACAACAGAAAACAACGCATTGTGCAACGCAACAAAGGCAATTATCCGGGTTCAGGAATCAAAGTCAAGCGGTTTTTGTGCATTGCACAAAGTAACTAACATATTGTGAGTAAAGGGTTTCTGGCCAGAAAAATCATGGTAATTGCTGCCAAGCAGGGTGTATGTTCCCAGTGCTAGAATCGCCGGATGCGCTCGCTCATTTCCCCTATCCCGCTGTTCTTCGTCTTCCTTTGGAGTACCGGCTTTATCGTGGCGCGCTACGGCTTGCCCTACGCCCCGCCGCTGACCTTCCTGCTGCTGCGCTTCCTCGGTGTACTGGCGATCCTGGCGCCTGCCGTCCTGCTGTTGCGCGCGCCATGGCCGAAAGGGAAGGTGGGTCACGTAGCTTTTGCCGGCTTGCTGCTGCAGGCTGGATACCTGAGTGGCGTCTGGTGCGCAATCAAACTGGGCATGCCGGCAGGGCTGTCAGCCCTGATCGTCGGCATGCAGCCGATCCTGACCGCTTTTGCCGCGCCATTGATTGGCGAGCGGGTGCGGCCGCGCCAGTGGCTTGGGCTCGTATTCGGCCTTGGCGGCGTCGCCCTGGTTGTTTACGCGAAGATCACACTGGTTGGCCTCAGTTGGCAGGCGATCGCGTTGGCGGTGTTTGCGCTGTTATCGATTACGGCCGGTACTCTCTACCAAAAGCATTACTGTCCCCAGTTCGACCTTCGCACCGGCACCGTGATCCAGTTCGCCGCCTCCTTCGTGGTGGTGCTGCCGTTTGCCTGGCTGCTGGAAGACATGGGCTCGATCCGGTGGACGCCGCAATTCTTCGGCGCCTGGGCCTGGTCTGTACTCGCCTTGTCCATCGGCGCGATTTTCCTTCTGTTCGCGCTGATCCGTCGCAGCAACGCGACCCAGGTCACAAGCCTGCTTTACCTCACGCCGCCAACCACGGCCATCATGGCCTGGGCCATGTTCGGCGAGGTCCTGAGCTGGACGGGCATTGCCGGTATGGCGCTGGCGGTGATTGGAGTAATATTTGTGGTTAAGCAACCCAAATAGGCTACCATCATGATCAGCTCTCCAGAACAGCAGGCCGTCGATACGGCCATCACCTCGCGTCGTTCGATCCGCGCCTTCCTGCCGACCCCGGTACCGCGCGAAGATATCGAAGCTATCCTGGAAGTCGCGGCCCGCGCGCCTTCCGGCACTAACACCCAGCCCTGGCAAGTGTATGTGCTGACCGGCGCCATGAAACAAGCCTTGTCCTCCCGCATCCTGGCCGCATATGCGGATCCGGAGCAGAACAAGCTGCATGCCGAGGAATATGCCTACTACCCGCGCGAGTGGGTGTCGCCTTACATCGACCGCCGCCGCAAGGTGGGCTGGGACTTGTACTCGCTGCTTGGCCTGACCCGCGAGAACAAGGCCGGCATGGCCGCCCAGCACGGCCGCAACTTCGAGTTCTTCGGTGCGCCGGTCGGCTTCATCTTCACGATCGACCGCATCATGGAGCAGGGCTCCTGGCTCGACTACGGGATGTTTTTGCAAAATATCATGGTGGCGGCACGCGGCCGCGGCCTCGATACCTGTCCGCAGGCTGCCTTCACCCAGTACCACCGCATCATCAGCGAGGTGCTGGGCTTGCCGGCCAGCGAAACTGTTGTATGCGGGATGTCGCTTGGATTCGCAGATAGTGGCAAAATTGAAAACACGCTGGTAACCGAGCGCGAGCCGATTGCCAAATTTGTTAAATTTATGGAGTGAACAAGCTTCCGTTGCAGCCTCGCGTCACTATGGGAAATGTGTATTGCGAGGCTGAAAACATTGGGGCAGAAAAGTTGGATTTTGCTTGCGCAGTAAACTGATTTTGCTACACTGCAACTAGCGATTCTGCTGCTTCACACCGGGGAATGACGAATGAACAAACTTGCTATCAGCGTGCTTGTGTCCTTGCTTTGCGCATCGGCTTCAATTGGTACTGCACAAGCGGCTGTCAAGAAAGCTGGTACTCGCTACGCCGCCCCGGTTGCGAAATCCCAGATGGTCAAGCGTTCCATCACTATCCGCGGCCGTAACAAGATCGTTTACCAGCGCGTGACCAAGGTGCCTGACGTCAGCCGTCCGACCATGGGCGACCTGGCAGGTTTGAACCTGGTGCGCGATCCGCTGGACCTGAAATCCAATGTGGCCCTGGTCCTGGACCAGGCCAATTCCGAAGTCCTGTTCGAAAAGAATGCCGGCGTGGCTTTGCCGATCGCCTCGATCACCAAGATGATGACCGGCCTGGTGGTGGTGGAAGCCAACCAGGACCTGGATGAAGTGCTGACCGTGACCGATGAAGACGTCGACCGCGAAAAATTCAGTTCTTCGCGCCTGAAAGTGGGCGACCGCCTGACCCGCCGCAATATGCTGCATATCGCGCTGATGAGCTCGGAAAACCGCGCCGCGTCGGCCTTGGGCCGCAACTATCCGGGCGGCTTGCCCGCCTTCGTGCAGGCAATGAATGAGAAGGCGCAATCGCTGGGCATGAATGACACCCACTATGTCGATTCCAGCGGCCTGTCCAAGATGAATGTGGCCAGCGCGCGCGATTTGGCGAAGCTGGTGCAGGCTGCCTATGAGCACCCGATCCTGCGCGAATTCTCCACCGACCCGAAAGCCGTGGTGGAAAACAGCGGCCGTCCAGTCACCTTTGGCACCACAAATCGGCTGGTGGCGCCGAACTCGGGCTGGGAAATCGGCCTGCAGAAAACCGGCTTCATCAACGAAGCTGGCCGTTGCCTGATCATGCAGGCCATGGTCGAAGGCCGCGCCGTGATCATGGTGCTGCTCGATGCCAAGGGCAGTGCCGCGCGCGTGGCCGATGCCACCCGCATGAAGAAGTGGCTGGCTTCGCTGAAGCCAACCTTCGGTGAAAACGTCAGCGGCGCCAGCACCAGCGTCCAGTCTTACTCGGGTATGTAACCCAGGGTTGCGGAGATCTGGTTGGCAGTATTGACCAGGTCTTCCAGCCAATCATCCTGCAGCCGGTCGGCCGGCGCGGAAATCGACAAGCCTGCCACCAGTTTGCCGGAATCGTCGCGGATACCGGCTGCCATGCAGCGCACCCCCAGTTCCAGTTCCTCGTTGTCGCGCGCATAGCCGCGTGCGCGCACCAGGCTCAGCTCGCGCTCCAGGCGGGCCAGGTCGGTGATCGAATTTTTGTTGTGGCCAGCCAGCCCGGTGCGGGTGGCGTAGGCGCGGATCGCCTTTGGCTCGTCGACGGACAGGAACAGCTTGCCGGTCGAAGTCAGGTGCAGCGGGCCGCGGGCGCCGATGGCGCGTACCACTTGCATGCCCGAACGCTCGGAATAGGCGCGGTCGATATAGACGATCTCGTCCCCCTGGCGCACCGACAGGTTGATGGTCTGCTGCGTCTTCTTGTGCAGTGCGCGCATTGAGTCCAGCGCAGCTTCGCGCACGGACAGGCGGCTTTTCACCACATTCCCCAGCTCCAGCAGGCGCATGCCGAGGCGGTAGGTGCCGGGTTCGACACGGTCGACAAAGCGGGTCACCACCAGGTCGTTCAGGATGCGGTGGGCGGTGGAAGGGTGCAGGCCCGAGACTTTCGACAGTTCCTTCAGGCTGACCGGATCGGGATATTTCGCAAGGGCGTCCAGCAGCGCAGTCATGCGTTCGATCACCTGGATCGTCGTTTTCTGCTCTTGCGGGGGCAAGGTTTCGCTTTTCATAATGTGGTTGGTGCAGTGCGGTATCGGCAGACTTATTTATACCATGATGTGAAAAAAATGGGAATTCTGTCGCTATAATCCGTGTCCATGGAACCTACTAGTGAATTTAAAAGTAAGAGCGGCCTGAAGCGTATTTTTTCGGCCTTTTTCTACTCCCTCCAAGGCCTGCAAACCGCGATCCGCTCCGAACACGCCTTCCGCCAGGAATTGGCCGTGTTCGTAGTCGGCACCATTGCCGCGCTGCTGCTGCCGGTTTCTGCATTCCAGAAACTTGTGTTGATTGGCAGTATGGTCATCGTGCTGATCGTCGAGCTGGTCAATTCTGCAATTGAAGCCGTGGTCGACCGTGTCTCCCTGGAGCGCCACCCGCTGTCCAAAAACGCCAAGGACTTTGGCAGCGCCGCCGTGCTGCTGGCCTGTCTGCTGTCGGGGGCAACCTGGCTGGTGGTGCTGGTCAATCGCTTCTATTAATTACTTTTCGGTATAACGAACGACGAAAGTATTAGTTCGTATTTATATAAGGGACGGTTAATCTGGCATCTCCAAACATTAAGGGGAAGCCAGATGCTGTCCAAGAAACTGATTGCCGCTGCCTTGTTTGCCACCGCCGCCGTGGCGCAAGCAGCCGACGTGAGCTTGCTCAACGTCTCCTACGATCCGACCCGCGAGCTGTACCAGGATGTCAACGCCGCCTTCGCCAAGGAATGGAAGGCCAAGACCGGCGACAACGTGAAGATCAAGCAGTCGCACGGCGGCTCGGGCAAGCAGGCTCGCGCCGTGATCGACGGCCTGGAAGCAGACGTGGTCACCCTGGGCTTGGCTTACGACATCGACGCCGTGGCCGAACGCGGCCTGGTGAACAAGGACTGGCAAAAACGGCTGGCACATAATGCCACCCCTTACAGTTCCACCATCGTCTTCCTGGTCCGCAAGGGCAACCCGAAAGGCATCAAGGACTGGAACGACCTGGTCAAGCCAGGCGTGGCCGTCATCACCCCGAATCCGAAAACCTCCGGCGGTGCACGCTGGAACCACCTGGCTGCTTACGGCTATGCGCTGCGCCAGCCGGGCGGCAGCGATGCCGCCGCACGTGAATTCCTGAAAAAGCTGTACAAGAACGTGCCGGTGCTGGATTCCGGCGCACGCGGCGCCACCACCACCTTCGTGGAACGCGGCATCGGCGACGTGCTGATCGCCTGGGAAAACGAAGCCCTGCTGGCGATCAAGGAACTGGGTCCGGACAAGGTTGAAATCGTGGCGCCTTCCGTTTCTATCCTGGCCGAACCGCCAGTGGCCGTGGTCGACAAGGTGGTCGACAAGCGCGGCACCCGCAAGGTGGCCGAGGCCTACCTGAACTTCCTGTACACCGACCAGGCGCAGGCCATCATCGCCAAGAACTACTACCGTCCAACGATCGAGAAGGAAGCGAAGAAGTACGCTGCCCAATTCCCGAACGTGAAGCTGTTCAAGATCACCGACGTCGCCGGCGACTGGAGCACCGCGCAGAAGACCCACTTTGCCGACGGCGGCGTGTTCGACCAGATTTACCAGCCTGGCGCCAAAGTCGCCGGCCAATAAGACAAGCATCGGAGGGCCGCATGGCGATCCAACAACTGAACCAATTCCGCGTCCTGGTCGCGCCAGGCCTGCATAACAGCGGGCCCGATCACTGGCAGTCCCGCTGGCAGCGCCTGTATCCGCGCTTCGAGCGGGTAGAGCAGGAGCGCTGGAGCGACCCGGTCCTGCTGCGCTGGGCCGACCGCCTGGATGAAGTGCTGGATCAGGACCGCCGTCCGACCCTCATCGTTGCCCACAGTTTCGGCTGCCTCACCACCGCATTGAGCCTGTCACGTTCAACCTCCCCCCACGTGGCGGGTGTTTTGCTGGTGGGGCCTGCCGATCCCGATAAGTTCCAGGTCAGCTCCCTGCTGCCGCACGGCGAGCTGCCTTGCCCTTCGATCATGGTGGCCAGCACCAACGATCCATGGATGACGGCTGAAAAAGCCGAAACCTGGGCGCAGCGCTGGGGCAGCGACTTCGTCAATGCCGGGGCGCTGGGACATATCAACGCTGAATCGGGCCTGGGCGACTGGCGTTTTGGCCAGCGCCTGCTGCAGGTCCTGGCGCAGCGTGCATCGAATTTAACTTTGGAGAGAAAGAATGAGTTTACGCCTTGGCGATACCGCACCGGACTTCGAACAGGATTCCAGCATTGGCAGCATCAAATTTCATGAATGGGCAGGCGATTCCTGGGTGGTGCTGTTCTCGCACCCGGCCGACTTCACGCCGGTCTGCACCACGGAACTGGGCCTGACCGCCAAGCTGAAGCCTGAATTCGACAAGCGCAACGTCAAGGCCATCGCGCTGTCGGTCGACCCGGCCGACAAGCACAAGGAGTGGATCAAGGATATCGAAGAAACCCAGCAGACCGTGGTGGGCTTCCCGATCATCGCCGACGCCGACCGCAAGGTCGCCGAACTGTACGACATGATCCACCCCAACCAGTCGGCTACCGCCACCGTGCGCTCGCTGTTCGTGATCGACCCGTCCAGGAAAATCCGGCTGCAGATCACTTACCCGCTGAGCACCGGCCGCAACTTCGACGAAGTGCTGCGCGTGATCGATGCCCTGCAACTGACGGACAAGTACACCGTCGCCACCCCAGGCAACTGGAAAGATGGCGACGACGTGATCATCCCGCTCACTGTGCAGGATCCGGAAGTGATCAAACAGAAGTACCCGGCAGGCTACAAGGCCCCGCGTCCTTACCTGCGCATCACGCCGCAACCGAACAAGTAACGGTTCTGGAAGTATGCCGGTCAGGAAGGGGAGTAGATCGCCAGGTCCCTGGAATGGCTAGTGCAGATGTTCTTGCAGGCGCCCCTCGGGGCGCTTTTTTTCCTTCAGCATTTCGCGCAGTGCGGCGATCTCGTTGCGCGCGGCGACGATGCATTGGGGATTGTTCTTGCCGCCGGGCGGGGCGAATTCGACGGCCGCCAGAATGGCCGCCTGGATCGTCGACAGCTTGTCGAAGGCTGCCAGCGGCAGGCCGGCGTCTTCGAAGTCGGCCACCAGGTGCTTGGCGGTACAGTAGACAGTGGCCTTCTCGAACTTGGTGTAGGCCTGCAAGGCCATTTCGGTCAGGTCGCACAAACGGTCGGTCAGCAACAGAGCATCAGTCATCACACTTCCTCCCCATGAATCGCTTGCAGTCAATGTAGCACTTGGTTGAATACAAGCCAATAGCCTTGGGTCTGTTCCATTCATGCAACGTTGGCAGGTAAATCAATTGTCATAAATGAATTATTTCTTTGTGTATTCAACAGTGCGAGGTAGTATTTTTCCGCGGCACCAAATAAAAATCGTTAAAGAGATCGGAACACCTATGAAACGCACCCTCATCGCCAGTGCTGTTCTGCTGGCCACGTCCCAAGTTTACGCCCAAAGCGCCGCCCAACCTGCCGCAGAAGAACAGCAGACCGTGGTCGTGCTGGGCTCGCGCGCTACCGCCAAGACCGCACTGGATACCGCTGCCCCGGTCGGCCTGATCAATTCCAAGGACCTGCAAACGGCCGGCCCGCTGGAGTTGGGCAAGCTGCTGCAGACCCTCGACCCGTCGTTCAACTTCTCCACCACCTTCATCAGCGACGGTACCGACATCATTCGCCCAGCGACCCTGCGTTCGCTCGGCCCTGACCAGCTGCTGGTGCTGGTGAACGGCAAGCGCCGCCACCAGCAGGCGCTGGTCAACGTGCAGCAAACCATCGGCCGCGGTTCGGCCGGTACCGACATCAACGCGATTCCGCTGTCGGCCATCCACCACATCGAAGTGCTGCGCGATGGCGCAGCCGCCCAATACGGCTCGGACGCGATTGCCGGCGTGATCAACATCGTGCTGAAGTCGAACGTGAACGAGACGGCCCTGAGCGGCCAAGTCGGCACCACCAAGGAAGGCGACGGCGACATGGTCTCCGCCAGCGTGAACCGCGGCTGGGCGCTGGGCGAGGATGGGGGCTACATCAACCTGTCGCTGGAAGGCCGCAAGCGCGACGAAACCAACCGCGCCGGTCCTGACTCGCTGCGCGTCGATCCACCGCGCGTGACCCAGCGCATCGGCGACAGCGACGCCAAGGATGCTTACCTGTGGTGGAACGCGGCGCTGCCGGTCGACAAAGTTGGTGAGTTCTACAGCTTCGGCGGCGTGTCCAAGCGCAAGGGCGACTCGTCCGGCTTCTTCCGTTCCAAGGGCGACGGCCGCAACGTACCTGCCGTCTATCCGGAAGGCTTCCTGCCGAACATCCGCACCACGGTCAAAGACGCTTCGTTCGCCTTTGGCTACCGGCGCGACCTGCCGAATGACTGGAAGGCCGACGTCAGCATCAACCACGGCCGCAGCGAACTCGATTTCCACGAGAAGCAGACCATCAACGTCTCCTACTGGTATGAGCCGAAACCGGGCGGCGGCATCTACGCCGAGTCGCCATTCGAAGCCGACACCGGCAAACTGAAGTTCGACCAGACCACCTTCAACGCCGACGTGAAGGGCCCCGTCAAATTCGGCAGCGAAGAAGTGTTCGTGGCGACCGGCTTCGAATACCGCCGGGACAATTACGAGATCGTCGCTGGCGATCCGGTGTCCTATCAGTACGGCCGCACCAACAACCCGGCAATTGCCATCATCAACCAGAATGGTGGCATGGCGGCATCCGGCACCCAAGGCTTCCCTGGCTACACCCCATCCACCGCGGTGGACGAGGGTCGCCACAATATCGCGCTGTTCCTGGATACCGAATACCGTCCGGTCAAGGAGCTGCTGCTGGCCGCCGCAGTGCGCTACGAGAAGTACTCCGACTTCGGCAACACCACGACCGGCAAGTTCAGCGCACGCTGGGACCCGACCAAGGAATTCGGCCTGCGCGGCAGCGTGTCGTCCGGCTTCCGGGCACCGGGCGTGCAGCAGAAGTTCTACAGCTCGGTTTCGACCAACCTGAACCAGGCCGGCCAGCTGACCGAAACCCTGACCGCGCGTGAAGGCAGTGCAGTGACCACCGCGCTGGGCATCAAGCCGCTCAAGGAAGAAACTTCGCGCAATGCGTCGGTAGGCATGGTGCTGCGCCCGGCGAAGAACATGTCGCTGACCGCCGACCTGTACCAGATCAAGATCAAGGACCGCATCGTGTTCTCCAGCGAGATCTCGCCGGAAGCAGGCGGCGGCCCGATCGCCGATGTGCTGAACCCGCTGAAGGTAGGCCAGGCCCAGTTCTTCACCAACGCGGTCGATACCAAGACCAAGGGCCTGGACATCGTTGCCGACCATACCACGAAGTTCACCTCGTCGACCCTGGTGCTGTCCGGCCAGTTGGGCTTCAACAAGACCGAAGTCACCAAGCGCCACTCGCCATCCAGCCTGCTGACCGGCGAACAGCTGTTCAACCAGGCCCAGGTGACCCTGATCGAACGCGGCCAGCCACGCAAGCACCACGTTGTGGCGGCTGACTACACCATCGGCCAGTGGAACGTGAACGCCCGCGCCAACTACTACGGCGAAGTGCAGGGCGAGGGCTTCAGCCCGCTGCAGACCTGGGATGCGAAATGGATCGTGGATTCGAGCATTCGTTACAGCTTCAGCAAGAAGACCACGCTGGCATTCGGCGTCAACAACCTGTTCGACACCTACCCATCCGAGTGGACCAACGGTGGCGACTTCCCGAAACTGGGCTTCAAGTACTGCTGGGAAACCTGCCCATTCGGCGTGAATGGCCGCTCGATGTACCTGAAGTTCGATACCGCCTTCTAAATTGTTACTCCCGCTTTGAAAGCGCCCTTCGGGGCGCTTTTTTTTATAAGCAAATAAGGAATTCGTTGTTTGGATTCCATGCTCATCTGGATACCCTTGCGTGTCTTGGAAGGATTTGTCATGGATCTGTCGTTCATCGTTTCTGGCTTTATCGTAGGCGCGCTCGTCGGATTGACCGGCGTCGGCGGCGGTTCGCTCATGACGCCGATCCTGACCCTGATGTTCGGCGTTTCGCCTTCGGTGGCCGTGGGCACCGACCTGGCCTTTGCTTCCGTCACCAAGAGTGCCGGCACTTTCACCCACCGCCTGCGCGGCACCGTGCGCTGGGACATCGTGCGCCTGCTTTGCTATGGCGCCTTGCCTGCGGCGCTGGTTGCGACCTATGGCCTGAAGCATTTCGGCGCGCTGGACAAGGAAATTGGCCACCTGATCCGCGTATGTATCGCCGGCTCGGTCATGCTCACCGTGGTGGCCATCCTGTTCCGCGGCAAAATGCTGGCATGGATGCTGGCCCACCCCGAGCGTCAATTGCAGGGCAGGGCGCTCGAGATCACCACCGTTGTTGCCGGCGCCGTGCTCGGCACACTGGTCACCATTTCCTCCATCGGCGCCGGGGCGGTCGGCGCCACGCTGCTGGTGCTGATGTATCCACGCCTGACCCCGGCGGAGGTGGCCGGCACCGACATCGCCTACGCGGTGCCATTGACCGCGATCGCAGCTGCCGGGCATTGGTGGCTTGGCTCGATCGACTGGATGTTGCTCGCCACGTTGCTGATCGGCTCCGTGCCTGGCATTACCATTGGCTCCTGGTTTGCCCGCTCAATGCCAGAGCGATTCCTGCGCGGCGTTCTGGCTACGGTCCTGGTGTCCGTGGCTGCCAAGCTGGTAGCGTGACTGCCGTTTTAGCATCTAAGCAAATGAAAAAAGGGTAGTTTGGTTTATAACGCATGAATGCGAACATGCGCTCCTATTAGTCGAAAATGTAATAAGGGAGCAAGCATGTCTGCAGTTGCTGCATCAGTGCCCACCCCGGCAACCGCGCCGGGGGGAGAGGTCAAGGCCCGCAAAGCGCCGTACCGCGTGATGCCCGGCTTTAACCTGTCGCTTGGTTTTACCATCCTGTACCTGACGCTGATCGTCCTGATCCCTCTGTCGGCGATCTTCCTCAAGACCTTCACCATGAC
>JBCNOX010000124.1:0-11022 GCA_039593645.1 Pseudoduganella sp. | reverse complement strand
GCGCTGCCGCCCGCTGCAGCGCAACTGCATCAAGCCCGGCATCACCGCCTTCCACGCGCCGATATGCGCCATGGTGCCCACGGCGCACAGGGTTTCGTGCTGATCCGGCTTGCGCACTTCATCGCCCTGCACCAGCGCGACAACACCGAAATCTTCCTTATGTTCGATGCAACGCTTCACCATGTCGAGGTAGCGTACCTCGAATATCTGCAACGGCAGGTACCCATCCGGAAACAGCACCGTATGCAACGGAAATAAGGGGATCGCGGACATACTTCATCATCGCACGTTTCGATAGATAATGCCGCCTTTCATCACAAAGGCAACTCGGTACAGGGCTGCAATATCGGCCGTCGGATCGCCCTCCACCGCCACCAGGTCCGCCAGGTAGCCCGGCCTGACCTGGCCCAGCGAACTGGCCCGGTCCAGCACCGCCGCATTCACCACCGTTGCCGCCCGCAGCGCCTCGCTTGGCGTCATGCCCAGCTTGACCAGCCATTCGGCCTCGCGCGCGCTGCCGCCATGGGCGAACACGCCGACGTCGCTGCCCAGGCCAATCGTCACGCCCGCCTTGCGCGCGAGCTGGAAGGCCCTGGCCGCAGCCTGCATCGAAGGCGTCGGCATACCGCCCCGCACGTGCTTCTGGAAGTATTCACTGGTCGCCTCCGGCGCCGCCAAGGTAGGGAAATAGGCAACCTTACGTTCGGCCATCAGCTTGAAGGTAGCTTCGCTGCCGCCATAGCCATGTTCAATGGTGTCGGCGCCTGCCAGCACGGCGCGGCGCATGCCTTCGTCCGTCGCCGCATGGGCCGCCACGCGCCGCCCGGAACCGTGCGCCGCTGCCACCAGCGCATCCAGTTCCTGCTGGCTGAAAGTAGCATGCGCCGCGCCGTCCGGGCCGGTGCGGTAATCGGCGTACACCTTGATCCAGTCGGCGCCGCGTGCGGATTGCTCGCGCACTGCCCTCACCACTTCATCGACGCCGGTCGCTTCCTGCGCGCCAACCGGCAGCGTCATGTCAGGACGGTAGGACTTGGCATTCGGGCCATAGCTCCTGCTGGCAACGATCGCCAGCGTCGCCACGAACAGGCGCGGGCCGGGCAGCACGCCCTCCTCGATGGCCCGCTTGACCGACACGTCGGCATAGCCCGCGCCTTCCGAACCGAGATCGCGCAAGGTAGTGAAACCGGATTGGAGCTGCGCCTGCACGTGCCGCGCGGCCAACAGTACGCGGTATGCCTCCGGTTCCTTCAGCACCTGGTCGTCCCAGCTGGTCTCGTTATACGGGTGCAGCAGCACGTGCGAATGCAGGTCCATCAGGCCAGGCAACAGCGTTTTGCCCGGCAGGCTGACGCGCTCGGCGTCGGCAGGCGCCGGGATGCCGGCAGTCGGCCCGGCGGCGGCCACCTTGCCATCGACCACCAGTACCGACCAGCCACTGTGTGGCGCTCCTTCGCCCGTCCATACCCGCTCGGGGGTCAACAGCACGGGCTGGGCCGCCAGCACGGATGAGGCAAACGACAGCAGGAAGGCCGCCAGCAGCGGCCGCAAAGCTAAGCTCGACATATTCTCGCCGTATAAAAAGAAAAGGGGCGGATATTAATCCGCCCCTCTCGCCGCAAACGGCTTATTTAATCAGGAAGTCTTCCTTCTTCTTGCCTTCCAGCCATTTCGGAGCACGGCCGCGGCCGGTCCATTGGGATCCTGTTACCGGATCCTGGTATTTCATCGGCACGCGGGCGCGAGGCTTGACCGGCTTATTGCTCTTGGCTGCTGGACCGAGATCCGCTGGAGACAGGTCATATTCACGCATGATGGACCAGATCTGTTCTTTTGCCTTTTGCACTTCCGCTTTGCGCGCATCAGCTGCCAGGTTTTGCAGCTCGGCAATTTTTGCCTGGTATTCTTGGTAAGTGGTCATCTTTCTTTACCCTAAGTGTATGAAAAATCAAAGTGTGACAATGTGTGAGATTTCTTCCCCGCAATGTACCATAGTTACGCTGATTTTATCCACATAATTTAACCATATTAAAAAAAAAGCGCCACACATTTGGCTGGTGGCGCCTTTTATTTCATTTCTATTAAATCCCGGTATAAGACAACTATTTACTTTCAGAAGCGCGTCTCCAGTTGCAGGCGAATATTACGCACGCCGAAACTCGTCGACTCGGAAGTAAGAGAACCATTATCCGTGTTGAAGATAGTCTTGGAGCGGTAATCCTGTTTCAACAAATTCCAGGCCGAGAAACGCAGCTGGGTCTTGCCATCAACTTTCCAGGCCAGATAAGCATCGAGCTGGCGCGACACCGTTGCCCAGCTATATCGGTTCACATCCAGGCGGACATCGCCATTGGTACGCAGGTTAAAGCTGCTGCCCATGCTCCAGACGCCGTCCGGGGTTTTGTAATCGAGGCCGAAAATGGCGGTCAGCGGCACTTGCTGGTCCAGCTTATTGTGCGGCCCTGGCACGGAATCGACACGCGACCAGTTGCGGCTCACGCTGGCGCGCACGTCGAGCGCCGGCGCGTTATCCATCACAGCCTTCATCGGGAACTTCAGTTCCACGTCCACGCTGCGCACGTCGGCGCGGCCGTTATTCGTCATCGTCGAAACCCAGCGCCCAGCGTCGTCGAGGAAGACGCTGCGGCGCGTGAAATTGTTGATGCGGCGGGCAGCCGCGGCGACGCTGAACAAGGCGCCCTCGCCCCAGTAATGCTCGTACGAAGCGTCGAGGCCCGTCGCCAGTTCTGGCTTCAGGTTCGGATTGCCGATCCAGTCAGGCTCGATCTGGCTATTGTTGGTGGAGGTAAAACGGCGCCCGGACAGGTTGGAAGCCTGTGGCGCCTTGTAAGTACGGGTCAGCGCGGCGCGCAGCTGGTCCTTGCCGTTGGGGAGCTTGTACAGGGTTTGCGCCAGCGGGCTCCACACGCTGCTGCGATTGGTGACCGGGTCAAAACCGGCGCCGGAGCTTTGCGTATGCACGCCCTCCCAGCGCAGGCCTGCATAGACCGACCACGCCTTGCTGATATTCCATTCGTCCTGCGCATAGGCGGCAAGGCGGCGCAGCGAGGCCTGGTAGCCCTCGTCCTTGTCGTCGCGTACGCCGCTGGCGTTGAACAGGTCGCGCTGGTTGTGCCAGTCGTCGCGGGCGGTGTAGCCGGCGTCCCACCCGGCCGCCAGGGAATGGTCGCTGCCGACCGGTGCCGAATACTTGCCGGTGCTGCTGACGCCCCATTCGCGCACGCCGCTGAAGACGTCGTGCTGCAGGCTGAGCGCGTCGTCGTGCAAATCGGATTCGTACCAGCTGCCATTGGAGCGCATGCGGTGGCCGCCGATCTTGGCATCGAGCTTGGCGCCCTCGCCGAACTTGTGCACCCAGTTCAGGTCGGTACGCGCGAACAGGTTCTTGTTTTCGTTCCTGATGCGCACGGCGTCGAAGAATGGCGCAGCGCCAACCTCGACCTGATAGGCACGATCGATTGCGCTCTTGAAGATATTGCGGTTGATGAAGGACTGCCATGTCAACGTGTCGCCATTCACCAGGTTCCAGTTCAGGCGCGGCGACAGCTCCAGGCCACGCGCATGGCCGCGATCATACGTCAGCATGCGCCGGTCCAGCAGCGGCGTGCCTGCCAGGTCGATCAACTCTTCGCCGGTAACGCTGTTGCGGTCGAATTCATAGCGACCGCCGCCCAGATTGATCGAATAGGAGAAATTGCCGTCCTTGTCCGACAGGATCAGGTTCCCGTTCGGGTTGCTCGCCTCCTTGCTGCGGCTGATCCCGAACTTCAACTCGCGCTGCGCCGTCTTCACCGCTTTCTTCAACACGATATTGATGGTGCCCGCGATCGACTGGGTGCTGAACTCCGCGCTGGCCGCACGAATGACTTCAATGCGCTCGATACTGTCCGGCGCCAGCGTCTCGATATTGAAGCCCGGCGGCACGCGCTCACCATTCAGCAGGATCTGCGTATAGCCGCTGCCCAAGCCGCGCATGCGGATATCGCGGCCGCCGGCGCCGACCGACACGCCAGGCACGCGCTTCAGCGCATCGCCAATCGAGGTATCGCCATAGCGTTTCAGTTCATCGCTGCTGACGATGATCTTGCTGGCGGTGTCGTCCTTGCGGGGGTTGTAGGCTTCGGCGGCACCCTTGATTTCGACTTTCTGGACGGGTTCCTCCTTTTGTTCCTCCGCCATGGCCTGGGTGGCGGCGAGAATGGCGGCTGCTGCGAGTGTCAGGCGAATCATTATTGCAAAAATTATAAATAATTCTTGGATGCAACTGTACCCTATGGTGCAAGCGGTAGCAAGGATATAATTCGGATTCTCAAATCACTGGAATGCCGACTGTGTCCCGACTTGCCGTACTGCCGCAATACTTGCTCCCGAAAAGCGCACTGACCAACTTCGCCGGCCGCGTGGCGGGCGCCAAAGGGGGCGACAAGACGACCCGCCTGATCCGCTGGTTCGTGACCAAGTACGACGTCAACATGGACGAAGCGGCCAACTCCGACATCGCCAGCTATCACAGCTTCAACGAATTCTTCACCCGCGCATTGAAGCCGGGCGCCCGGCCGCTGGCCAAGGCAGATCTCGTCTGCCCGGTCGACGGCCGCATCTCCCAGTTCGGCACGATTGAAGGCGACCAGATTTTCCAGGCCAAGGGCCACAAATTCAGCACCACCGCCCTGGTCGGCGGCGACGCCTCGCTGGCCAGGCATTTTGAACACGGCAGTTTCGCCAACCTGTACCTGAGCCCGCGCGACTACCACCGCATCCACATGCCTTGCGATGCAGCGCTGAAGCGCATGATCTACGTGCCGGGCGAACTGTTCTCCGTCAACCCGACTACCGCGCGCGGCGTGCCGGGCCTGTTCGCGCGCAACGAGCGCGTGGTGTGCGAATTCGAAACCGCTTTCGGCCCGTTCGTGATGGTGCTGGTCGGCGCTACCATCGTCGGCAGCATGGCCACCGTGTGGCACGGCCTGGTTAACCCGCCGCGCCTGCCAAAGGTCACTGAGTGGACTTACAAGAAGAACGAGCACGTGTTCAAGAAGGGCGAAGAAATGGGCCGCTTCCTGCTGGGCTCCACCGTCGTCATGCTGTTCCCGAAAGACACCCTGCACTTCAACGATCAATGGCAACCTGCCGGCCCAGTTCGCCTAGGCGAGATGATGGCCAACCTGAAGTAATCGTAATCGCGCTTGACGCGCCGCCAAAGTGCGACGGCTCCCTTTGGCCTAAACTGGCCAGAAGGAGGCAATATGACGACCAGCGATAAAGACTACTTTGACGCGCGCTTCAACGCAGGCGACGCCAGCACCTGTTCCGACTGTCATCGTGGTTCCACAAGCCCCCCGTCCCCAGCCGCCCACTCGCGACTAGGGCCGTGCTGCTGGAGTGAATCCCCAGCGGGATCACTCCTGGATAGCGCCGTTCATGTCCCTGAAGTTTGACTCAAGCATATCAAGGAAGGCCCGCGTTTTGGCCGGCATCAGGCGGCGGCCGGGGAAAACGGCCCAGCCATTGTTCGATGGGAAGCACCAGTCGGGCAATACGCGCACCAGTTCGCCCCGCGCCACCAAAGGCGCGGCAAACTGCGTGGTACAAGTGGCAATGCCCATTCCGTTGGCCGCCATCTTTGTCAGCAGTTCCGGTGAGTTGGCCATCAGGCGCACGGGCAAGTCGCGCTCCCAGGTGGTTTTACCGCGCGTCAGCGGCCAGCGCACCAGGCCGTTCGGCATGCGCCGCAAGCTGAGCAGCTCGTGCCGGAACAGGTCGTCCGGATGCTCGGGCAAGCCGTGCACCGCCGTATAGGAAGGTGAAGCGAACAGCGCCCAGTTCGACACCAGCACTTTGCGCGCTGCCAGGGTGGCATCGTCAGGCAGCGCGCCCATGCGGATGGCGATGTCGAAATTCTCTGCAATCAAGTCAACCCGGCGCGGCGACAAATCCAGTTCAAGCTTGATGGCCGGGTATTTCGCCATGAAGTCCGGCAGCATCGCCGCCAGGTAAAAGTTGGCAAAATCGGCCGGCATCGATACCCGCAGCAGTCCGCTCGGCGCCTGCTGGCGGTGCTGGGCCAGCGCGCCCGCTGCCTCGGTCTCTTCCGCCACTTTGCGCGCATGTTCCAGCAGGCTGGCGCCAAGCTCGGTCAGTACCAATTTGCGCGTGGTGCGGGTCAGCAGGCGTTCTCCCAGCCGGGCTTCGAGCTGGGTCAAGCGACGCGAGACAGTGGATTTAGGCAACTGCATGCGCTCGGCAGCCTGGCTCAGGCTGCCGTATTCCACGGTCCGGGCAAATAGCAGCAAGTCACTGGGGTCGATATCGTTCATGGGCTCTCCGTTCCACCAATGGAACAATGTTATCCATTTTAACGGCTTCTGGAGCAAATTTGGAACCGCTATAGTTACTCCATCGCAGCACTTAACCGAATATCGAAAGGAAGCACACCATGAACATCCTGCAAATCAACTCCAGCGCAAAAAGCTCCGGTTCCGAATCCTCCCGCGTGGCAAGCAATATCGTGAACAAGCTGCTGGCCGCCAACCCAGGCGCCACCGTCGAAGTCCGCGACCTGGCTGCCAACCCGCATCCGGTGCTGGACGAAGCCACCCTGCAGGCCCTGTTCACCCCGGCTGACAAGCGCAGCGCTGAACAAGCTGCCCGCGTGGCGCTGGATGACGCCCTGATCGCCCAGGTGCAGGCTGCCGACGTGATCGTGCTCGGCGCGCCAATGTACAACTTCGGCATCACCGTGCAGCTGAAATCCTGGTTCGATGCAATTGCCCGCGCCGGCGTCACCTTCAAGTACACCGAAAACGGCCCGGTCGGCCTGTTGCAAGGTAAAAAAGTTTATGTCGCCACCTCGCGCGGCGGCATGCACAAGGATGCGCCAACCGATACCCAGTTCCCGCACCTGAAGATGTTCCTGGCATTCATTGGCCTGACCGACGTCGAGTACGTGTTCATCGAAGGCCAGGCCTATGGTCCGGAAGTGGCCGCACAGCAGAAAGCCGCTGCCGATGCCCGCGTAGAAGAACTGCTGGCTTAACCCACACAACAACACAAGGAAGATTGATATGGACAACATCGCACAAACCCGCACAGTGGAACGGATTATCCGCGGCCAGGCCGTGATGGATGGCGCTGGCGTAAAGATCAACCGCGTGTTGACCCAGCCACTGCAGCGTCGCCTCGATCCGTTCCTGATGCTGGACAATTTCGGTTCGGAGCAAGCCAACGATTACATCGCCGGCTTCCCCGACCACCCACACCGCGGCTTTGAAACGGTCACCTATATGCTGACCGGCCGCATGCGGCACCGCGACAGCGCCGGCAATGAAGGTCTGCTGGCCAGCGGCGGCGTGCAGTGGATGACGGCCGGCCGCGGCGTGATCCACTCCGAAATGCCGGAACAGGCGGAAGGCTTGATGGAAGGCTTCCAGCTGTGGCTTAACCTGCCCGCCAAGGACAAGATGCAACAGCCCTGGTACAAGGACTTCCAGGCCGGTGAAATCCCGGTGGTGAAGACCGAAAACGGTGCAACGGTGCGTGTCATCGCCGGCGAAAGCCAGGGCGTGACGGGCGCGGTGCAACGCGAAGTGACGGAGCCGCTGTACATCGACGTGGAACTGCCTGCCGGAGAAGCTTTCAGCCAGGCGATCCGCGCAGGCCACAACGCCTTCATCTACACCTATCGCGGTGAGGTGACGGTGGATGGCAAGGCGGTTCCGGCGCAGAGCATGGCGATCCTGGCCAACAATGCTGGCGCCGATGGCGTGACCATCAAGGCCGGTCCCGACAGCCGCTTCATCCTGTTGTCGGGCAAGCCGCTGAATGAGCCGATCGTGCAGTACGGCCCATTCGTGATGAACTCGCAGGCCGAGATTTTCCAGGCCGTCGAGGACTTCCGCGCCGGCCGCCTCGGCGAAGAAGCGCACGCTGCGTAAGCAGTGGCGGTACAATTGCCGCCATGAGCTCCGCAATCCTTGATTGGTTGAAGAAGCTGAGTCACGCGCTCGGCTTCGACACCGCCGACTCCTTCCCGCCCGGCCACCAGTACGCACGTACCCGGTGGACGGGCGCGTATTTCGACATCCCCTCCGATACCAAGGCCGACGAGATCGAGCGGCGCATGTGCGAGGCCATCGCCAATACGCCGCTGGTGTTTGCCCATATCGAGAACCCCACCCCGCGCATGCAGCGCGTGCTGATCGACCTGATCGAGCGCAGGCTGCGCCAGAACCATGAACGCGAGGCGGCGCAACTGGCCGCCCTGCTTATTCGCGCTTATGGCAGCCCGCATATCATCGAAGCCGCGCCCGGCCTGCGCCGCGCCATCGAGGCCACCGAAGGTTACGAGGCCCCGTCCCGCGTGCGCGCGCTGTTTGCCTTCCTGACGGACGCCCAGAACGACAACGTCATCGAGATGCGCAGCTAGGCTTTAGGGATGTAACTCATGTCGGCGCGGTAGCGCAGCAGCTCCGTCCGGACCCCGCGCACCAGCGCCCTCGCCCCTGGCGGCAGCACTTCCGGCAGGTCCGCTGCCGCGCCAAAGCTCGGCACGGCGCGCATCAGGACATACTGGCCGCCGGCGCCCCCGATCTGCAAGCGGTACCAGGTGAACCGGGGCGCCGCACGGCCAGTGTTGGCCGGCGACGTGGCCCCAGCCACCAGTTGACGTTCGAAGGCAGTCTCCTCGCCCGGTGCCACGGTGTATGTAGCCATCGCCAGGAACGGCGACGTATCCGGCAGCGGCTGGCCGACGCTGGCCGTATCCAGGCGCCGGAATACGCCGTGGCTCAGGAAGTCGGCATGGGGCACCACGTTGATCGTATTGTCCGCCGCGTCCCCTGCCGGCTGTACGGCGGCGTCGAAATTCCCTGCTGCGTGGCCGAAGGTGCCATCCATGAACATGCCGAGCCGATCGCCCAATACGAAGGACCAGCCATACCAGGTCCAACGATCATTGGCGCCCTTGTGCCACTCCAGGTGCCGCTGGTAGCCTTGCTCGAAGGCTGCGTCCTGGCCGGGCTTCGGCTGGATCACGACCATGCGGGCGAAGGGCCCGGCCGCCGGTTGGGCGAATGCGTGTGCGCTAAGTAGTAACAGGGACGCTGCCAGCAGATGCTTCATTCCATCTCCGTTTGAAGTTGTTCGGGACAAAGCGCTCGCGCAGTTTCATGAACGGCGCCTCGACCGTGAAATATAGCAGCCATCCAGCGAAAATGCTGGCCGCGATCATCAGCGCAATCGAGTCCAGGTCGACCGGCTCCCAATGTTCGGCCAGCAGGATGCAAAGCTGCTTGTGCGTCAGGTAGATCGAATACGACCAGATGGCAAGCGCGCCCATGCCGGGAATGCGGGTGCGGTGCAGCAGCGAGCCTTCGCTGAGGGCTGACAGCAGCAGCGTGGCGAAGGCTACGCCCAGCAAGGGGTAGCCAAAGACCGACATGCCCCAGCTGAAGTGATACTCAAGGAACAGCCAGAAGGCCAGCGCGGTCAACGCTGTGCCGGCGGCCAGCATCCAGTTGCCATGCCTGGTCAGGCGCTGCCACAGGCTCGGGTGGAAGTTGCGCAGCATGGCCAGTGCAACACCGGCCAGCAGTTCGTCGAAGCGCGACAGCGTGGAGTAATAAATCAGGGTGTAGTAGCTGCGGCTGCCACGCTCGCCGAGATCCATGGCCGGCTGCCACCAGCTGTCGCGCAGCCACATGCCTGCCGCGATGGCGGACAGCAGCGACGCCCAGCCGAGGGTGAGTGAAGCGCGCCGGCTTACCTTCGTCAAAGCGGCGATGCCAAGTGCAATCGGCGGCAGCAACAGGTAAAACTGCTCCTCCACACACAACGACCACGCGTGCGAGAACAGCGTCCCCGGCTTGAGGTTGATGTTCAGGGTAAAGGTCAGGTACTTCCACCACGGCGCATGTGGCGAATTGCCCGCCCAATACGGCCAATACGCATACAGCGCCAGCACCACCAGGTAAGCCGGCAAGGTTCGCAACAGGCGCCGCGCATAAAAGTTGGGCAGCGACAGCCCCGGCCCGCGCAAGGCGGAAAACACCTGGTTGCCAATCAGGTAACCGGAAAGCGCAAAGAACAGATCGACGCCGGCCCAGCCGATTTCGCTGAACCAGCCGAAGGTCGGCTCGTGGCTGACGAAGGACATGTAATGGTTGGCAAACACCAGCATGATGGCCAGCGCGCGCAATGTATCCAGGCCATGGACGCGGGAAGATCGATTCATGCGCGCATTTTACCTGCGATAGAATACTGGCCACTTATTCGCCACAAGGGAACAGCATGACCGACGCCAGCAAAATGCATTTCAAATCTGTCAATTACACCGGCCAGGGCAAGGGCCGCCGCCTGATCGTCACCGGCGCCGTGCACGGCAACGAAACCTGCGGCACCAAAGGCATCCTGCGCGTCATGGAGCAACTGGACAAGGGCGAACTGCACATCCTGAACGGCAGCGTGACCTTCGTGCCGATCACCAATCCGCTGGCGTACCAGAAAGGCCAGCGCTCCGGCGACCGCAACCTGAACCGCAACCTGTTCCCGACCGATACCCCGCAGGACTTCGAAGACCACATCGCCAACTGGCTGTGTCCCCTGCTCGGCCAGCATGAAATCCTGCTCGACCTGCATTCCTTCAACGCCCAGAGCCAGCCTTTTGTCATGGTCGGCCCGCGCAACAACGACGGCACGCTGCAGCCATTCAGGCACGAAGCGGAAGAACGCGCCATGGCACGCATCCTCGGGGTCAAGCGCTTCGTCGACGGCTGGATGGCCACCTATGGCGCCGGCGTGCAGCGCCGCCTGCGCGACGACAGCGAAGTGCAGACTGTCCTCAAATACGGCGTCGGCACCACCGAATACATGCGCAGCACCGGCGGCATGGCCCTCACCCTGGAGTGCGGCCAGCACCTCGACCCGCACGCGCCGGACGTGGCCTACCGCGCCATCATGAACGTGCTGGCCCATTTCGGCCTGATCGACGCGCCAAAGCCGCAG
>JBCNOX010000123.1:0-11025 GCA_039593645.1 Pseudoduganella sp. | reverse complement strand
ATGAGGCCAATGCAGATCGATTTCGCCTCCGCCAGCTGGCGCGCCACGCTGTACCGGGTGCATCCGGTCGTGCTGGCCGCGGGTGTGCTGGGCGTGGCCTTGCTGCTTGCCGGCGCCGCGCTCGGCATGCAGGCCGCAAAACAGCAGGCGGCGCGCGACGAGAGCCTGCGCGCCCAGGAGCGCAAGCAAGCGGCTGCCGTACGCGCGCCGGAGCGCAAGCCGGAAACCGTGATTCCGGAAGCGCAGGCCGTGGCCGTCAATGCCGCCATCCTGCAACTGAACCTGCCGTGGCGCGACCTGCAGGATGCGGTTGCCGCCGCCAACTCGCCGGCCGTGGCGCTGTTGGCGCTCGATCCCGACCCGCGCAAGCAGACGCTGAAAATCACGGCCGAGGCCAAGAACAGCGACGATATGGTCGGCTACATCGAACAGTTGAAGAAACAGGAATTCTTTGCCGGCGCCGCGCTGCTGCGCCATGAGATCAATGACCAGGACCCGAATCGCCCGCTGCGGTTCCAGGTGGAAGTGCAATGGAGGGCGCGATGAACGTTGCCGCACTGATGTTGCGCGTGCGTCTGCTTGCGATGCGCCTTGGCATTGCCGGCTGCGCTGCGCTGGCGCTGCTGCTGGCCGGTGCACTGGCCGTGGCATGGTCGCTCAAGGCGCGCCAGCAAGCTTATGAGCCGTTGCCGCCGGCGCCGCCGCAGCTGGTGCAAGCACCGCCGCCACCGACTGCCAACGAAAACCTGGCCCATTTCTATTCCACACTGGGAGAGAAGCGCCAGGCGGAGCAGCAGGTCAAGCAGCTGTTCGACATCGCCGCCAAGACCGGACTGGCACTGGACCAGGGTGACTACAAATTCAGCGTCGACAAGGCCAGCGGCGTGGCCGCCTACCAGGTCACATTGCCGGTGAAGGGCGCTTACCAGAATATCTGGCAGTTCAGCATGCAGGCGCTGGCGGCGATTCCGTTCGCGGCGCTGGACGATATCGCCTTCCGCCGCGAGACGATTACCGAACCGGTGGTGGAAGCGCGCATGCGCTTCACGCTGTACCTGAAGGAGCGGCCATGAAGCCGCGCCATTTGCTGATGGGCGCGGCGCTGCTGGGCGCCGCTGCACTGGTGCTGTTCGGCGACAAGGCGCCCAACGACACGGTGGCGGAGGCGGTCGAGCGCAAGCCGGCACCCAAGCCTGCTGCCAGCACCCAGGCACCGGTTGTCGCGGCCAGTGCGCCTGGCAGCACGGCACGCCCGGGCGAGACGGCCATCATGCGCCTGGTGCCGCGCGAGGAATTGATCGGCGAAGTTGGCGAGGGCTCGTTCAAGAGCAAGGACGGTGTGTTCGGTGGCCAGAACTGGAATCCGCCACCCCCGCCGCCGACGGCAGCAGAACTGAGACCGCCGCCGCCACCGCCGCCCACCGCGCCGCCGCTGCCGTTCCAGTACCTGGGCAAGGCAGCCGCGGAGGGCCAGTGGGAGGTCTACCTTGGCCGCGGCGAGCAAACCTTTGTGGTGAAAAAAGGCATGCAGATCGACGGCATGTACCGGGTGGATGCGATTGCACCACCGACCCTGACGATTACCTACCTGCCCATGAACCAGGTGCAGCAGTTAAATATTGGAGTGATTGAGTGAAGCCAAGTCTGAGAACGCTGTCGCTGTCCGTGCTGGTACTGGCGCTGTCCGGCTGCGCGGCTGAGATGGCCTACCGCGATGGCCGCAACCTGGTGGAAAAAGACCAGGTGGAAGCCGGCCTCCTGAAATACCAGGAAGCGGTCGACCGCGATCCGGGTAACCCGGTATACCGGTCTGCCTACATCAACGCGCGCGACCGTACTACGGCGCGGCTCCTGACGCAGGCCGAGCAACTGGCCAGCGAAGGGAAGTATGTCCCGGCGGCGCAGGACTACCAGCGGGTACTGGCGTTCAATCCACAGAACGAGCGCGCGCGTGCCGGCTTGCGTGCGCTGGAGATGGCCGATCGCCACGACAAGCTGCTGGCGCAAGCCCGGGTCTCGTTGGAGCAGAGAGAATTTGAAGCGGCGAAGAGCCGTGCCGCCACCGTGCTGACCGAGAAGCCGGATCATGCGGGCGCGCGCGCCCTGATGCGCGAGATCAATGAACAAGGCCCACAGTCGGCGGCCGAGTCCGGCCTGGCCAAGGCCTACAAGACCCCGATTACGATCGAGTTCCGCGAAGCGCCGCTGAAGCAGGTGTTTGACATCATTTCGCGCCGCTCGGGCCTGAACTTCATTTTCGACAAGGACGTCAAGAGCGACGCCCGCACCACCATCATGCTGAAGAACAGTACGGTGGAATCGGCGATCTACTTCCTGCTGATGACGAACCAGCTGGAACAGCAGGTCATGGATAGCAACACCATCCTGATCTACCCGAATACCGCAGCCAAGCTGAAGGAATACCAGGAAACGGTGGTGCGCACCTTCTACCTGTCCAACGCCGAAGCCAAGACCGTCGCCAACACGCTCAAAACCATCCTGAAAACGCGTGACGTGGTGGCCGATGAAAAGCTCAACCTGGTGATCCTGCGCGACAGTGCCGACGCGGTGAAACTGGCCGAGAAAATCATCGCCACGCAAGACCAAGCCGAGCCGGAAGTGATGCTGGACGTGGAAATCCTGGAAATCAAGCGCAGCCGCCTGATGAAGCTGGGCGTGGACTGGCCGAACTCCGTGGGCCTGTCGGTGCTGAACAACGCCGGCGACGGATCAAAGCTCAGGTTGCGCGACCTCGATTTCATCAACCGCGATACCATCGGCGTATCCTCGCTCGGCGTGACTGCCAATATCAAGAAGACCGATGGCGACACCAACCTGCTGGCCAGCCCGCGCATCCGCGTGCGCAACAAGGAAAAGGCCAAGGTTGTGATCGGCGAGAAGGTGCCGGTCATTACCACCACCATTTCGCCGGGTACCGGCGGCTTTGCGTCCGAGTCGGTGAGCTACGTTGATGTCGGGCTGACGCTGAATGCGGAGCCGATCATTTACCTGAACAACGAGGTGGGCATCCGTATTGCGCTGGAAGTGTCGAACCTGATCGACCGCGTGACGACCGCTACCGGCACCACTGCCTACCAGATCGGTACGCGTCAGGCCTCTACCTTCCTGCAGTTGAAGGATGGCGAGAACCAGGTGCTGGCGGGCCTGATCAACAGCGAAGAGCGCAACACGGGCAACCGCGTGCCTGGCCTGGGCGACCTCCCGCTTCTTGGCCGCCTGTTCGGCAGCCAGACCGACGACAGCCAGAAAACCGAGATCGTGCTGTCGATTACACCGCACCTGGTGCGCAACCTGCAGCGCCCTGAAGTAACGGCCGCTGAATTCTCGGCCGGCACCGAGGCCAACTTCCGCCGCAAGCCGGATGTGACGCCGCGCCAGACTGTCGTGCTGCCGGGCGCACGTCCGGCAGGCAGTCCGGATACGGCATCTGCCCCCGCTGCCGCGACAAGCGCGGTGCCGACCCCGGGCGCTGCGCCGGCGCCGGCCAGCGACCCGTCCGCGCCGCAGAAGCTGCCGCTGTCGAACACCCAGCCTGGCCCAGCGTCCAGCGTGACCAAGCCGTTGCCGCCGCCAGCACCCGCGCCGGGCAACACCGTGCAGCCGCCTGCCAGCACGGAGCGCAAAGAGTAAGCATGCGCGCGCGCGGATTCACCCTGATCGAATTGCTGGTGACGCTGGCCATCCTTGGCCTGCTCGCCGCGCTGGCGATCCCGGTCGGCCAGACCGTGGTCCAGCGCCGCAATGAGCAGGAGCTGCGCAGCGCGCTGCACGTGATCCGCAAGGCGCTGGACGACTACAAGACTGCCTACGATGAAGGCCGCATTGCCAAGTCAATCACCGGTAACGGCTACCCGCGCACGCTGGAAGTGCTGGTGGAAGGCGTGGTCGACGTGCGCAGCCCGAAGCGTGCCAAGATCTACTTCCTGCGCCGCATCCCGCGCGACCCCTTCAATTCGGACTCCAACGCCAGCAATAGCCAGAGCTGGGGCAAGCGCAGCTACGCCAGCGATGCCGACGACCCGCGCGAAGGCGAGGATGTTTTTGACGTGTATTCGACTTCGGAGCAGGTGGGCCTGAACGGCGTGCCTTACAAGAAATGGTGAACAAGAAGGGTTTCACGCTGATCGAGCTGCTGGTGGTGCTGGGCATTATCGCCTTGCTGCTGACGCTCGCGGTGCCGCGTTATTTCCCGAGCGTGGACAAGACCAAGGAAACCATCCTGGCCGATAACCTGCGCAGCACGCGCGCCATCATCGACCAGTATTACGGCGATACCGGTCGCTTCCCTGACAGCCTTGAGCAACTGGTGGAGAAGAAATACCTGCGCGCCGTGCCGATCGACCCGATCACCGAAAAGAGCGATAGCTGGACCATCGTGCCGCCGGACGACGTGGGCAAGGGCGGCGTGGCAGACATCAAGAGCGGAGCACCCGGCAATGACCGCAGCGGCAAGCCTTATTCGGAATGGTAGGCAGCGCGGGTTCACCTACGTCAGCGTAGTGATCCTGGTGGCGATTATCGGCCTGGTCGGCGCGATGTCGCTGCGGCTGGGCACGACCATGCAGCGCGCGGCTGCCGAACAGGCGCTGCTCGACATTGGCATGGAGTACAGCAATGCGCTGGCCAGCTACGCCGCAGCCACCCCGCAGGGACAGCCCAATTATCCGAATTCCTTTGCCGAGCTGCTGAAGGATCCGCGCTTCCCGCAATTGCGCCGCCATTTGCGCCGCGTGTATGTCGACCCGATGACGGGCAAGGCCGAATGGGGCCTGGTGAAGGCCAATGAAAACGGCGGCATCCTGGCCATTTACAGCCTGTCCAAAGCAACGCCGATCAAGATCGGTAATTTCCCGCCGCGCTTTGCAGCGTTTGAGGGCAAGACCAGTCTGGCCGACTGGAAGTTCAGCGGCGAAGGCGTGCAGGTGGCAGGAGCGAAGAACGCCGACGGCCCGCAACCGGGCCAGCCGGCCAAGCCGGGATCGGGCATGCAGCCCGGCAGTCCGATGACCGGCATGACCGGTACGCCGCCGGGGGGCTTGACCGGCACGCCGCCAGCCAGCAGCAAGCCGGGTACGCCGCAGGAAGCACCGCAGCCCGCCGAGCCCCCAGAGCCGCCGCCGGAGCCGCCGCAAGAGCCACCGCAGGAACCGCAAGAGCCGCCGCAAGATCCCCAGCAGGAGCAATCCGGCGACCAGTCGCGCGAAGAGCCTGCGCCGCCGCCATCGCGGCGCTGAGGCTTACGGCTCTTACTTGGCGCGGCGCCGGAAATCACGCACGCGGAAACCGAGCGCGAACAAGGTGCCGAAGTACACCACCACGCAGCCGCCGATCACCAGGAACAGGGCGCCGGCGCGCAGGAAGGCGTGATGGCGCATGCCCAGCCAGTCGAATTGCTGCGCACCGAACCAGCCCGCCAAGCCCATCAGGATCACGGCAACCAGCAGCCGCACGAAAAACTTCGACCATCCAGGCTGCGGCGCGTAGATTTCTTTTTGGCGCAAGCCACGATAGAGCAGGGCGGCGTTCAGCAGCGCCGCGACGCTGATCGACAGCGCCAGGCCCGCCACCTTGAACTGCCAGACGAAGGCCAGGTTCATGACCTGCGTCGCTACCAGGGTGATAATGCCGATGCGCACCGGCGTGCGCACGTCCTGCCGCGCGTAGAAGGCAGGCGTCAGCGACTTCACCAGGATGATGCCGACCAGGCCAACGGCGTAGGCCAGCAGCGGCTGCGCCGACATCACAGCCGCAAAGTCGGTGAACTTACCGTTATGGAACAGCGTGGCCATCAGCGGCAGCGCCAGTACCGCGATGCCAACTGCCGCGGGCATGGCAAGCAGGAAGGTCAATCGCAAGCCCCAGTCCAGCAGGGCGGAATATTCCGCATGGTCCTGTTCCTGGCTGGCCTTGGACAGGCTAGGCAGCAGGATGGTGCCGAGCGCCACGCCAAGCAGCGCGTTGGGGAATTCCATCAGGCGGTCGGCCGCGGTCAGCCAGGATACACTGCCTTCCTGCATCCACGATGCATACGTGGTGTTGATCATCAGGCTGATTTGCGCGACCGAGACCGCAAACAAGGCAGGCACCATGTTTTTCAGCATACGGCGCACGCCCGGATCGGCCAGGCCGTGGCGCGGGTTCCAGGACAGGCGTGGCAGCATGCCGATCTTCACCAGCGAGGGCACCTGGATCGCCACCTGCAGGACGCCGCCGACCATGACGGCGATTGCCATGGCATACACCGGCTGCTTCAGGTGGGGCGCCAGGAACAGCGCGGCCGCGATGAAGGAAATATTCAGCAGCACCGGTGTGAAGGCCGGGATCTTGAACTGGCGCCAGGTGTTCAGCACGCCGCTCGACAGCGCGACGAAGGACATGCAGGCAATGTAGGGGAACATCAGGCGCGTCATCCAGACGGCGGCGTCAAAGGATGCCGGATCCTTGCTCAGGCCCGAACCAATCAGGTAGATGAAGAGCGGGGCGCCTATAATACCGACTGCACTGGTCAGCAGCGTGGCCCAGACCAGCACCGTCGCCACATGGTCGACCAGGGTGCGGGTCGCTGCTTCACCCTGTTTGTTTTTATATTCTGCCAACATTGGCACAAATGCCTGCGAAAACGCGCCTTCGGCAAACAGGCGGCGCAGCAGGTTGGGAATACGGAAGGCAATGTAGAACGCGTCGGTCAGGCCGCCCGCACCAAAGGCACGGAAGAACAGGATTTCGCGAAGGAGTCCCGTAATACGGGACAACATTGTCATGCTTGAAATAGCGGCGAGGGTCTTGAGCAAGTTCATGGGCGCTGATTATAGCGAAAGCGGCAACGCGCCGACATTTTGAATTGCCCTGGCAGCAAAACCCCGTTATAATTTAAGGCTGTACAGAATTCAGTAAGGCAGGCAGCGACGTTCAGCCGGCTCTGAAAACACCGCACCGGTTTGGCAAACGCTATTGTTTGCAAACGAACTTTGACAACGAATTAGGATTCTCAAATGGCAAATACCGCACAAGCGCGCAAACGCGCTCGTCAAGCAGTTAAGCAAAACGCTCACAACTCCGCTCAGCGTTCGACCCTGCGTACCGCTATCAAGGCTGTTCGCAAGGCAATCCAGGCTGGCGACAAAGCTGCTGCTACCACCATCTTCCAGGCTTCCGTGTCGACCATCGACTCGATCGCTGACAAGAAAATCATCCACAAGAACAAGGCTGCTCGTCACAAGAGCCGTCTGGCAGCTGCCCTGAAGGCACTGTCCGCCTAAGTTCGTGTGCTGGCGGCACTAGCCGCCAAACAGGTGTACCGGAATAACCCGCATGGCATTGCGCCATAGCGGGTTTTTCGCTTTGTGCTTACTTCATCGAAGCAGCCATGGAAGCGGCCATCGAAGCGGAGGAGGCTGCCGATGCGGCAGCGGAGGCTGCGGCGGAGGCGGCTTTCTTGGCTTTCTTGGCCGATTTCTTGGCGGCGGCTGCGTCCGAAGCCGCGGCAGAAGCCGCCGTGGCGGCGGAAGCGGCAGGAGCGGCCGACGCCATTGAAGCCGCCGACGCCGCGGCTGAAGCCGAGGCCGAGCCTTTCATATGATGGTCGGCAGCGTAGGCGGAGAAGGAAAGCAGGGAGGCAAGCAGCACGACAGTAGTCTTGGACATGACGAACTCCTTTTATAGTGGATGCAGGTTCGGGTGAACCTGATTCATCAACGCTGCCGCGACTTGCCTGGTTGACTTTTTAACGCGTGCTGAGGTCGTCCGGCGAAACCTCGACCCACTCGCCCGGCATCAGCGGGTGGCTGGCCAGGGAAATGCCACCGATAGCCGAGCGCACCAGGCGCAGGGTGGGGTGGCCGATGGCTGCCGTCATGCGGCGCACCTGGCGGTTCTTGCCTTCCTGCAGAGTGATTGCCAGCCAGGATGTGGGCTGGCCGGCGCGCTGGCGGATCGGCGGGTTGCGCGGCCACAGCCAGCCCGGTTCGGCGATGCGCACCGCCTTGCACGGCAGGGTGGTGAAATCGCCCAGGTCGAGCGGCGCCTGCAGGCGCGCGATGGCGGCGGCGTCGGGCACGCCTTCCACCTGCACCAGGTAGGTCTTGGCTTCCTTGCGGTCAGGGTGGGCGATCTTGTGCTGCAGCTTGCCGTCGTCGGTCATCAGCATCAAACCTTCGCTGTCGTAGTCGAGGCGGCCCGCTGGATAGACGTTCGGGATCGTGATGTAGTCGGCCAGCGTTTCCTTATCTCCCGAGGGGGAAAACTGGCACAATACCTGAAAAGGTTTATTAAAAAGTATCAGAGGCATAGGTGGCTAGTATAGCGCCCAGTAAAATACTGGTGCATAATGTGGAACGCCTGTGTCTTATGTCTTATAGAAGACTGCGAAAAAACCCTTCTTCGGAGAACACGATGTACCAACATATCAAAGTACCTGCCGACGGCCAGAAGATCACCGTTAATGCCGATTTTTCCCTGAACGTGCCTGACAATCCGATCATTCCATACCTGGAAGGCGACGGCACCGGCGTGGACATCACCCCGGTGATGATCAAGGTGGTGGATGCGGCAGTTGCCAAGTCCTACGGCGGCAAGCGCAAGATCAGCTGGATGGAAATCTTCGCCGGCGAGAAGTCGACCAAGGTCTATGGCCCGGACGTGTGGCTGCCGGAAGAGACCCTGAAGGTGCTGAAGGATTATGTTGTGTCGATCAAAGGCCCGCTGACCACCCCGGTTGGCGGCGGCATCCGTTCCCTGAACGTGGCGCTGCGCCAGGAGCTGGACCTGTACGTCTGCCTGCGCCCGGTGCGCTACTTCAAGGGCGTGCCATCGCCAGTGCGCGAGCCTGAGAAGACCGATATGGTGATCTTCCGCGAAAACTCGGAAGACATCTATGCCGGCATCGAGTGGCAGGAAGGCTCCGAAGGCGCCAAGAAGCTGATCGAGTTCCTGACCAAGGAAATGGGTGTGAAGAAGATCCGCTTCCCTGGCACCTCCGGCATCGGCGTCAAGCCGGTTTCGCGCGAAGGCACCGAGCGCCTGGTGCGCAAGGCGATTCAGTACGCGATCGACAACGACAAGCCATCGGTGACCATCGTCCACAAGGGCAACATCATGAAGTACACCGAAGGTGGCTTCCGTGACTGGGCCTACGAACTGGCGCAAAAAGAATTCGGCGCTGAGCTGATCGACGGCGGCCCATGGTGCAAGTTCAAGAATCCAAAGACCGGGCGCGAGATCACGGTCAAGGATTCGATCGCTGACGCGTTCCTGCAGCAGATCCTGCTGCGCCCGGCGGAGTACTCGGTGATTGCCACCCTGAACCTGAACGGCGACTACATCTCCGACGCCCTGGCGGCACAAGTGGGCGGCATCGGCATTGCTCCGGGCGCCAATCTGTCCGACTCCGTGGCCATGTTCGAAGCGACCCACGGCACGGCGCCCAAGTATGCGGGCAAGGACTACGTGAACCCAGGTTCGCTGATCCTGTCGGCTGAAATGATGCTGCGCCATATGGGCTGGACCGAGGCCGCTGACCTGATCATCTCCTCGATGGAGAAGGCCATCACCTCCAAGAAAGTCACCTACGACTTCGCTCGCCTGATGGAAGGCGCGACCCAGGTGTCGTGCTCCGGCTTCGGTGAAGTCATGATCGAGCAGATGTAAGCCGAGCTCGCTTCCACGCAAACCCCGCCATCCGCAAGGAGGCGGGGTTTTTTCATGACAGCCTTCGAGGCACAAGGGATCGGGTTATTCCTCGTTTCTGAGGTAGCGCAAAATGGGCTGGCGACGCTGAGCGGACAATAAGGCGTTTATGTCCACGCAAGGAGACGATCATGTCGCAGAGCTTGCTTGACGATCAACCGGGCGCGCCTGAAGATGACAATGCAGCGCGAGTTCACCATTTGGAGAAGACGGTGGAGACCCTGAATTGCGAATTGGCCTTGTTACGTCAACACATGGATAGCGGCTTTGCTCTGGTGCGCTCCGACATCGCCGCCCGTTTTGCCGAGGCCGACCTGAGGACTGCGGAACGGTTTGCCGAATCCGAGCGAAGGACTGCCGAGCGCTTTGCTGAATCTGACCGAAGGACTGCCGAGTGCTTTGCTGAATCCGAGCGCAGGACTGCCGAGTGCTTTGCTGAATCCGAAAGAAGGACCGCTGAACGGTTCGCTGCGGTCGCGCAGCGACAGGATGACAATATGAAGGCGTTGACATGCCAGATGCAAGCGCAGATCGTCGAATCGGAGAGACGGCAGGAGCTGCGCTTGATCGAGTTGTCGCGGCGACAGGATGCATTCAGTCGTTGGATGGTTGGCACGACGGTCGGCATCGTGATATTGATTGCCAACATGGCGAGCCGATACTTCTAGTTGTGGCGGTAATGCAGGCAGGCTAGCTGCCGTTCCGCAACCCGGGCGATGATAGGCGAGGGGCCGGCCAGGGCGAAACCGGCACGCTCCAGTACCCGGGCGGAGGCGGCGTTGGCAATAGTGACGTGGGCGTCGAGGCCGCCAAGCTCCCAGCGTCCATAGGCCAGGTCCATCAAGTGAGACAGCGCGGCGCCGGCCAGGCCGCGGCCGATGGCGGAGGCGGCAATGCGGTAGCCAACTTCTGCCCGACCGCCGATGCGGTCGATGTCTTTCAGGTTGCAACGGCCAATAATGTCCCCATCTTCGACCAGCAGGCAAGGGTGCAAGCTGCCGGACGAATAGCGCACCAGGTAGTCCTCGATATGTGCTGTCACGCCGGCCAGATTGTAAAAGTCGGGCGCTCGTGCATCGACCTGGGATTCGAACCAGTCGCGGTTGGCGAGTTCGAATTCGAGCAGGGCAGGGGCATCGGCTAGGCGGAGAGTGCGAATTTGCATGACGAAATCAGCATAGTGCGCGGCACGGTGGAGGCGAAAAAAAACCCCGCGGGGCGGGGCTTTTCGTTGTCCGAGGCCAGGGATTAGTTGGTCTGGATGTTGGAAGCTTGCTTGCCTTTAGGGCCCTGAGTAACTTCGAACTGCACTTTTTGACC
>JBCNOX010000122.1:0-11221 GCA_039593645.1 Pseudoduganella sp. | reverse complement strand
CTCTAACGGTTTTCGTTTTCTAACGCTTTCGTAGGAGATCATCATGGCAACTCGCGCCGAACAAATCGCAGCCCTGCAGCACGACTGGGATACCAACCCACGCTGGAAGGGCGTCACCCGCACTTACACCGCCGAAGACGTGGTGCGCTTGCGCGGCTCGATGGTCATCGAGCACACGCTGGCCAAGCGCGGCGCGGAAAAGCTGTGGGACCTGGTGAACAATGAGCCGTTCGTCAATGCCCTGGGCGCGCTGACCGGCAACCAGGCCATGCAGCAGGTGAAGGCTGGCCTGAAGGCGATTTACCTGTCCGGCTGGCAGGTGGCGGGCGATGCCAACCTGGCGGGAGAAATGTATCCGGACCAGTCGCTGTATCCGGCCAATTCGGTGCCCATGGTTGTTCGCCGCATCAATAACACTTTCCAGCGTGCCGACCAGATCCAATGGTCCGAGGGCAAAGACGATATCGATTTCTTCGCGCCTATCGTGGCCGATGCGGAAGCCGGTTTCGGTGGCGTGCTGAATGCCTTTGAGTTGATGAAGGCGATGATCGAGGCGGGCGCTTCGGGTGTGCACTTTGAGGATCAACTGGCTTCGGTGAAGAAGTGCGGCCACATGGGCGGCAAGGTGCTGGTGCCGACCCGCGAGGCAGTCGAAAAGCTGACCGCAGCACGCCTGGCGGCCGACGTCATGGGCACGTCGACGCTGGTGATCGCGCGCACCGATGCTGAAGCGGCCGACCTGCTGACGTCCGACATCGACGACAACGACAAGCCGTTCTGCACCGGCGAGCGCACGGTGGAGGGCTTCTACAAGGTCCGCAATGGCCTGGAACAGTCGATTTCGCGTGCGCTGGCGTATGCTCCTTACGCGGACCTGGTGTGGTGCGAGACCGGCAAGCCGGACCTGGCCTTCGCCCAGGCTTTTGCCGAAGCGGTCCACGCCAAATTCCCGGGCAAGATGCTGGCTTATAACTGCTCGCCTTCCTTCAACTGGAAAAAGAACCTGGACGATGCGACGATCGCCAAGTTCCAGAAAGAGCTGGGCGCCATGGGCTACAAGTTCCAGTTCATCACGCTGGCCGGCTTCCATTCGCTGAATTACGGCATGTTCAACCTGGCCCACGGTTATGCGCGGCGCCAGATGTCGGCCTTCGTGGAACTGCAGGAAGCCGAGTTTGCTGCGGCAGCCAAAGGCTTTACCGCGGTCAAGCACCAGCGCGAAGTCGGTACCGGCTATTTTGATGCCGTAACCCAGGCAATCCAGCAGGGGCAGAGCTCGACCACCGCACTGCATGGCTCGACCGAAGACGAGCAATTCTTCGACGAAAAGAAGAAGGTCGCTTAAACCCTCGTCATGAACACGCAGTCCAGCAGGATGCCTGAGGGATGCTGGTACTGCGTGCTTTTCACCGCGCGGTAGCCTGCCGCCTGGTAAAACGGCACGGCGTTGAGCGATGCATAAAGGTGCAAGGCCGACGGCTGTTCGGCCATCTGTTCCAGCGCGCGCAGTAGCGCCTTGCCGATACCCAGGCCGGCAAATCCCGGGTCAACAAAGACCGCATCAACCTCGCTGCGTTCGGTGTCGAGGATGGCGTAGCCTGCCAGATTTCCATTGACGTGCGCTTTGAGCCCGCCGCCACGCGCCAGCAGCAGGGCGTAGGTAGCAGGGGCAGGGGCCGCCGCCCAGGTGCGCAAAACGTCGGGGGCGTAATGAGCGGCGCATTGCTCGCGCAGGGCGCGCGTGCGCAATTCCCAGAGGGCTGGAATGTCGGTGCTGGTAGCGGGGTGCAGCGTGATCATGCGGCCAGTGTATCGCAGGCCATGAGGCGCATGAGATAATGCGGGCAAATCTTATTTTCCCGCTTTTCTTTTATGTTCAGTTACCGCCACGCGTTCCATGCCGGCAATCACGCCGACGTCCTCAAGCACTTTGTCCTGGTCCAGGTCCTCGAATACCTGAACCAGAAGGACGTCCCGTACACTTATATCGATACTCATGCCGGCGCCGGCGTTTATTCGCTGGATAGTGCGCAAGCCACCAAGACCGCTGAATTCGAAACCGGCATCGGGCCGCTGTGGGACCGTGATGACCTGCCGGAACCACTGGCGGAATACGTCAAACTGATCAAAGACCTGAACCCGAGCGGCAAGCTGCGCTTCTATCCTGGTTCGCCATACTGCGCCGAGATCGTGGCGCGCGAAGAGGACCGCATCCGCCTGTTCGAGCTGCACCCGTCGGACGCCAAGATCCTGGCCGATAATTTCCAGAAGTTGGAGCAGCACCAGGCTGCCAATGGCCGTCGCCCGTCGGCGCGCGGCAAGCGCGTGATCGTCAACAAGGCCGATGGCTTCCTCGGCGTGAAGGCGCTGCTGCCGCCGCCGTCGCGCCGCGGCGTCGTGCTGTGCGATCCTCCTTACGAGGACAAGCAGGACTACAAGAAGGTCACCGACATGCTGAACGATGCGTTGAAGCGCTTCCCGACCGGCACCTATGCGGTCTGGTATCCGGTGCTGCAGCGCATCGAGGCGCGCAATTTCGCAGAGCGCCTGAAGCACCTGCCGGCCAAGAGCTGGCTGAATGTGACCTTGTGCATCAGCACGCCAACCCCGGACGGTATCGCTCTGCATACCAGCGGCATGTTCCTGCTGAATCCGCCATACACGCTGGAGCCGATGCTGCGCCAGGTCATGCCTTACCTGGTCCAGGTCTTGGGCCGCGATGCCGGCGCCCAGTTCACGCTGGAGAGTGGCGAAGCGACCACAGCTAAAAAGGCTTCACCGCGCACCGCATAAAAATGTTGCCAAGACTGCACTAATAGGTATAGTCTTGTAACCATGTGTTTTAGAAATGGGGAAACCCATGAGAGCCGTGGTTGAAAGTGAAGTGCAGATTCCAATGCCGTATGCCAATCAGTTCTTCTTGGCACGGCAACCCATCCTCAACCGCAGCCAGCGGCTCGTGGCCTACGAGCTGCTCTATCGAAATGCCGAAGTCCACGAAGCCCGTGTGACTGACGGTACCCATGCCACCGCTTCCGTGATTGCCCATGCTTCCGAGCTGGGCATGGAGCAGGTCGTGGGCGACCAGCTGGCCTTCGTCAATGTCGATACGACGGGGCTGATGAGCGATTTCATTCATTTCCTACCAAACGACAAGGTCATCCTCGAGGTGCTGGAGTCGGTGGAGCCGACGCCCGACGTGCTGAAGCGGGTGCAGGAGCTGAAGCAGGCCGGTTACAAGTTCGCCCTGGACGACGTGGCGGGCGAGAGCGCGGCGGTGGAGGCATTGCGTCCCTTGATGGATGTAATCAAGGTCGACATCAAGCAGATTGAGCGCGGCAGCCTGCCGGCATTGGCGCGCAACTTGCGCAATCCGAACCAGAAGCTGCTGGCGGAGAAGGTCGAGACGGTCGAGGAGTTCCGCGAATGCATGGACCTGGGCTTCGAGTACTTCCAGGGCTATTATTTTGCGCGGCCGGTCATCCTGAGCGGGAAGAAGATCACGCCATCGCAGCTCTCCATCATGCACCTGCTGGACTTGCTGAACCAGGATGCGGACCAGCGCGAGGTGGAGCGCAGCGTCAAGCATGATCCCCTGATTTCCCTGAACCTGCTGCGGCTGGTGAATACGCCGGCGGTGGGGGCGCGCTTTCGCATCAATTCGGTCGGGCACGCGCTGATCGTGCTGGGGCGGCGGCAGTTGCAGCGCTGGCTGCAGATCCTCCTGTATGTAAAAGGCTCGGAATTCGATTCGCCGCTGCTGCAGATGGCGACCACGCGCGGCAAGACCATGGAACTGGTGATGGGGCATGTGCGCCCGTCGGAGAAAGTAGCCGCGGATATCGGCTTCACCGTGGGCATCATGTCGCTGATGGATGCGCTGTTTTCGGTGCGCATGGGCGAGATCCTCGACAGCGTCAATGTACTGGACGAGGTGCGCGATGCGCTCCTGCATCGTGAGGGCGACTATGGGGATGTGCTGCGCCTGATTGAGCTGATCGAGCGGGCGCAGGAGGGGCGCGAATTGACCGGCATCCTGCACAAGCTGGAGCTGGCGCCCTCGGCGCTGTATGCGCTACAGCGCGAGGCTTTTGAGTGGGTCAATGAATATGCCCACTCTGTTCAATAGCTTATTGCGCCAGTAGCAGGAAGACCGTAGGCTTCTTGTGGAAGTCCGGCGCCTTGCCGGAGTCGAGCAGGCTTTTCCATTGCGCGCCGGTGCGGGTGCGGATCGTTTCCGTTGGCAGGCTGATGTCGGTGGCCACGCAGATCAGCGTGGTGCCGTTGCATGCGCTGACCAGGGCTTCCAGCATGGCGGCGTTGCGGTAGGGCGTTTCGATGAACAGCTGCATCTGCTTTTCCTGGCGCGAGCGGGTTTCCAGCTCTTTCAGGCGCTTGGCGCGCTGCGCGGCGTCGGTCGGCAGGTAGCCGTTGAAGGCGAAGCTTTGGCCGTTCAGGCCGCTGGCCATCACGGATAGCAGGATGGAGGAGGGGCCGACCAGCGGGCGCACCGGGATGTTGTTGGCGTGGGCCAGGCGGACCAGGTCGGCGCCGGGGTCGGCCACTGCGGGGACGCCGGCTTCGGATAGCAGGCCGACGTCGTGGCCGGCTTTCAATGGTTCGAGCAGGGCTTGCAAGGCCGCTTGCGGTGTGTTGATGTTCAGCTCGCTGATCGCGATTTCCTGGATGGGCTTGGCGGTGCCGACTTGCTTCAGGAAGGCGCGGGCGGTTTTGGCGTTTTCGGCGACGAAGTGGGTGAGCTGGCTGGTCAGCTGCTGCACGTGCTGGGGGATGACCTGGTCCAGGGATTCGGTCGGGCCGAGGGTGTTGGGGATGAGGTATAGGGTGCCGTTCATTATTTTTAAACCGGTAAACCGGTGTCTGACCCGCAGGGTCAGACACCTCGACTGATCAGAGTTTGCGGATCTTACTTGGTTGCCCGGTGCGCAGATGGTGTCTGACCCTGTGGGTCAGACACCGGTTTACCGGTTTGGAAGAAGCCGACGCCCGCGGCGCGCAACATGCCCGTCAGGGCAATCAGCGGCAAGCCGGTCAGCGCCGTCGGATCGCTGGAATCGATGCGCTCAAGGATCGCGATGCCCAGCGCCTCATTTTTCGCGCTTCCGGCACAATCATAAGGCTGCTCGATGCGCAGGTAAGCATCCAGTTCCTCATCCGCCAAATCGCGGAACTTGACCACGGTCTGGACGTCTTCGAGCTGGTGGCTATTGTTGCGCCCATCCCACAAGCACAGGGCAGTGTGGAACACCACTTCGCGCCCGCGCATTTTCTGTAATTGGGCCAGCGCATTGGCATGATTGCCAGGTTTGCCGATTTGTTCATCGTCCAAAGTGGCGACCTGGTCGGAGCCAATCACCAGCGCGCCCGGATGGCGGGCGGCTACAGCGGCGGCCTTTTCACGGGCCAGGCGCAAGGCGGTGGCAGAGGGCGTTTCGCCGGGTTGCGGGCTTTCGTCGATATCCGGCACGTCGACCGAAAACGGCAATTGAAGCCGCGACAACAGTTCCCGGCGATAGGCCGAGCTTGATGCGAGGATGATGTTGGTTGTTTTCATCAGGGAAATGTTATATGCTCTCTGCGCCGTCGAAAAAGCGCGAAAAGTCTCGCAAGTCTTTGACGCGGCGTGGAAAATCCTGTTATTATCGCAGGTTTTCGAGGGAAATTTTAGCCAATGAATGCTTTTGAGATCGACGCCTTTGAATTTTGTCGGACCAACAGCAGCAAGGAAGGGGTAACTCCCGTCGCTGAAATGACCCGGCTTAGCAAGGAATGCGCTAACACATCCGGTGAGTTGACCTGGAAGGTGGAGGGCGGTTCCAGCAAACAGGGCTTCCCGCAGATGCGCCTGACCGTTGCCGGCAAAGTGCAACTGGTGTGCCAGCGCTGCCTGACCCCGTTTGAATACGAAATCGATTCGTCGACGCTCCTGATGCTCGGCAAGGACGACGCGGATGCGGACGAAATCGAGGAAATCATTGACGATGAAAGCATCGACGTGATCGTCGGCGCGCGTTCCATGAATCTCATGGACCTGGTGGAAGACGAGGCCCTGCTGGCCTTGCCGCAAGCGCCGAAGCACGAGGTGTGTCCTGATACCTCGCTGGTCGACTCTGCGAAGAATGAGAAGCCTTCGCCTTTCGCAAGCCTCAAGGGCTTGAAGGCAAATTAAACGAATTAATCAGTTTGTAGTAGCAAAGAACGTGTCAAAACGCGTGCAGTAATCGAGTTTGGCATGGATGTAAAAGCTCGATTCGCATGTTTTTGCGCATCGGATGTGTTAAAATCTTAGAACTTTAGTATTAGGAGTCATCATGGCTGTTCAACAGAACAAGAAATCCCCGTCGAAGCGCGGCATGCACCGTTCGCACGATTTTCTGGTAGCACCGAACCTGGCCGTTGAGCCAACCACCGGTGAAACCCACCTGCGTCACCACATTTCGCCTAACGGCTTCTATCGTGGTCGCAAAGTGCTGAAGACCAAGAACGACGAGTAATCGACGTTTCGCTTCAGCGACAAGACAAAGCGGTGCTACGCAGGATTTTCTGACGTCGCGCCGCTTTTTCTTTGAGTTATACAATGACAATCAAAATCTCTATCGACTGCATGGGTGGCGATCACGGCCCCTCAGTCACGATCCCCGCAGCACTCTCTTTCCTCAAGCACGAACCGAACGCCGAGCTGGTCCTGGTGGGCCTGGAAGATGTCCTTCGCGCTGAACTGAAGAAGCACCACGCCGAGGCCGAACCGCGCCTGACCATCCTTCACGCTTCCGAGCAGGTCACCATGGATGACCCGCTCGAGGTCGCTTTGCGCCGCAAGAAGGATTCGTCGATGCGCGTGGCCATTGAACAGGTCAAGAGCGGCGCCGTGGCCGGCTGCGTTTCGGCCGGCAATACCGGCGCCCTGATGGCCGTTTCGCGTTACGTGCTGAAGACCATGGCCGGCGTCGACCGCCCAGCCATCTGCACCATCATGCCCAATAAGAAGGGCAAGCCCACCTATATGCTCGACCTGGGCGCCAACGTGGATTGCGAACCGCACCACCTGCACCAATTCGCTATCATGGGTTATGTGCTGGTGCAGGCCATGGAGGGCATCGAACGCCCAACCATCGGCTTGCTGAACGTTGGCACCGAAGACATCAAAGGCAACGAGGTGGTGAAAGCCACGGCTGCGCTGCTGCGCGCCGACCACGAGCGCGGCGCCCTGAACTTCTACGGCAACGTGGAAGGGAACGATATTTTCAAAGGCACCACTGACATCGTCGTCTGCGACGGTTTCGTCGGCAATGTGACGCTGAAGGCTGTCGAAGGCCTGGCCAGCTTGTTCAAGGTGGTGCTGACCGAAGAATTCAAGCGCAACCCGATCACCATGTTGGGTGCGTTGATCGCGCGCGGTGCGCTGCGCATGATCACCCAACGCCTGAATCCTGCACGCTATAACGGCGCTGGCCTGCTGGGCCTGCGTGGCCTGGTATTCAAGAGCCATGGCGGGGCTGGCGTGGAAGCCTTTGAATGGGCAATCCGCCGCGCTTACGAGGCGGCGCATCATGATTTGCAAGAGCATCTGTCGGCCATGATCGCCGAACTGATGCCGCAGGAAGAGACGACTACACAAACGAGAGACACGCATGACCCTGTACAGCAAGATCGTAGGCACGGGCAGCTACCTGCCTGAGAAACGCGTCACCAACCATGAACTGGCAGCCCAGCTGGCTGCCAAGGGTATCGAGACGTCGGACGAGTGGATTGTGTCGCGCAGCGGCATCTCCGCTCGCCACTATGCGGAGCCTGAGCAGGCTTCGTCCGACCTGGGCGTGATCGCTGCCAAGCGCGCACTGGAAATGGCCGGCATGCAGCCGGACGATATCGACCTGATCATCGTTGCCAGCTCCACCCCTGATTTTTACGGCAGCTTCCCGAGCACTGCCTGCATCGTGCAGAAGAAGCTGGGCATTTCCAATAACTGCGCGGCAGTGGACGTGCAGGCTGTGTGCAGCGGTTTCGTCTACGCGGTGGCGACGGCGGACAGCTTCATCAAGTCCGGCATGCACAAGAACGTGCTGGTGATTGGCGCGGAAGTGTTCTCGCGCATCCTGAATTTCGAAGACCGTACTACCTGCGTGCTGTTTGGCGATGGCGCCGGCGCCATTGTCATGAGCGCGTCGCAAGAGCCAGGCATCCTCGCGTGCAAGCTGCATGCGGATGGTCGCCATTCCGACGTATTGCGCGTGCCGGGCAGCCTGTCCAATGGCGCGATCGACGGCAGCGCTTTCCTGTTCATGGACGGCCAGGCGGTGTTCAAGCTGGCGGTGTCGGTCCTGGAGAAGGTTGCCTACGAAGCGCTGGAGGCGGCCAACATGACTTCCAGCCAGATCGACTGGCTGATTCCGCACCAGGCGAATATTCGCATCATGAACGGCACCGCCAAGAAGCTGGGCATGGAGCCTGAGAAGATGGTGGTTACCGTCGACCAGCATGGCAACACTTCCGCTGCTTCGATCCCGCTGGCGCTGGACGTCGCGGTACGCGATGGCCGCGTGAAGAAGGGCGATGTGGTGATGATGGAAGGTGTAGGCGGTGGCTTCACCTGGGGTGCTGTACTAGCCCGAATGTAATAAAATGCAGTCCTTTTTAGAATAAGAAGTCTAAAGGTTGAAAGATGAATAAATTCGCGTTCGTGTTCCCAGGCCAGGGTTCCCAGGCCGTGGGCATGATGGAAGGCTTTGCCGGCAATCCGGTGGTTGCTCAAACCCTTGCCGAAGCGTCCGATGCTTTGCAATTTGACCTGGGCAAGCTGATTGCCGAAGGTCCAAAAGAAGAACTCGACCTGACCACCAACACCCAGCCGGTCATGCTGACCGCTGCCGTGGCGGCTTACCGCGCCTGGATCGCCGCTGGCGGCCCGGTGCCGACCGTGGTTGCCGGCCACTCGCTGGGCGAGTACTCGGCCCTGGTTGCCGCAGGCGTGATTTCCTTTAAAGATGCTGTGCCGCTGGTACGCTTCCGCGCGCAAGCGATGCAGGAAGCTGTGCCAGTGGGGCAGGGCACCATGGCAGTCATGCTGGGCCTGTCCGATGAAGACGTGCGCGCAGCCTGCGCTGAAGCGGCTGCTGCCGTTCCGGGCGAAGTGGTGGAAGCTGTTAACTACAATGCGCCGGCGCAAGTCGTTGTTGCCGGCCACACGGCGGCAGTCGACAAGGCCTGCGAAATCGCCAAAGCTAAAGGCGCCAAGCGCGCTATGCGCCTGCCGGTCTCCGCGCCATTCCATAGCTCGCTGTTGAAGCCAGCTTCGGACCGCCTGCGCGACTACATGGCTTCGATCCATTTCAACGCGCCGCAGATCCCGCTGATTAATAACGTGGACGTGGCAGTGCTGAACGACCCGGCCTCGATCAAGGATGCGCTGGTGCGCCAGGCGGCCTCCCCGGTGCGCTGGGTGGAAACCATGCAAAAAGGTGCTGCCGACGGCATCGTGAATGTGGTTGAATGCGGTCCGGGCAAGGTCCTGATGGGCCTGGCCAAGCGTATCGACGCGCGCCTGGTTGGCGAAGCGATCTACGACCAGGCGACTCTCGAGCGCATGCTGGAAACCCTGAAATAAGACAAGGATGACAATGACTCTCGCTAATCAAGTAGCACTGGTGACCGGCGCCTCGCGTGGCATCGGCAAGGCAATCGCGCAGGAACTGGCGCGCCAGGGCGCCAAGGTGATCGGCACCGCCACCACCGAAGCCGGCGCGGAAGCGATCTCGGCATATCTGGCTGAGATCGGCGCCGAGGCAGGCAAGGGCATGGTGCTGAACGTCACCAACGCCGAGCAGTGCGCTGCCATCATCGACGATATCTCGAAAACCTACGGCGCGGTCGGCATCCTGGTCAACAATGCGGGCATCACGCAAGACCAGCTGGCCATGCGCATGAAGGACGAGGAGTGGGATAACGTGATCGCCACCAACCTGACTTCGGTGGGCCGCCTGTCCCGCGCGGTCCTGCGCGGCATGATGAAAGCCAAGACTGGGCGTATCATTAACATCACCTCCGTGGTGGCATCGGCCGGCAACCCGGGCCAGATGAACTACGCTGCCGCCAAGGCTGGCGTCGAGGGCATGACCCGTGCCCTGGCCCGCGAAATCGGCAGCCGCAACATTACCGTCAACAGCGTCGCGCCCGGCTTCATCGATACCGATATGACCAAGGCGCTGGGCGAAGACCAGCATACGGCCCTGCTGACCCAGATTCCGCTGGGCCGCCTGGGCAAGCCGGAAGACATCGCTGCAGCCGTCGCTTTCCTGGCCTCGCCAGCAGCTGCGTATATTACTGGTACCACCCTCCACGTGAACGGTGGTATGTATATGAATTGATACGGTTATGCGGCATAATGCCGCACGATCGCATCATTTAGTAGTGATTTCAACGTAGATCAAATCAAACGTCGAAATTAGTTTATAGGCGCGCAAACCTGCTAAAATGCGCGCTTTCCGTAACAACATATTGGAGCCATAACATGTCGGATATCGAACAACGCGTTAAGAAAATCGTCGCTGAACAACTGGGCGTCGCTGAAGCAGACATCAAGAACGAATCCTCCTTCGTCGACGACCTGGGCGCCGATTCCCTCGACACCGTTGAGCTGGTAATGGCACTGGAAGATGAGTTCGAAATGGAAATCCCAGACGAACAAGCTGAAAAGATCACCACCGTGCAGCAAGCGATCGACTACGCAACTGCACACGTCAAGGCCTAATCAAAGCCCTGACTCTCCGATCCACTCCGGGAGACTCGCTTGAGTTCTAAAAACCGTCGTGTAGTGGTCACCGGCCTCGGTGTAATTTCCCCCGTCGGCAACACAGTTGCCGACGCGTGGAAAGCAATCACCGAGAGCAAGTCCGGGATCGCAAACATTACTAGTTTTGACGCGTCGGCCTTCTCCACCCGTTTCGCGGGTGAAGTGAAGGGCTTCAACGTCGAGGACTACCTCGACGCCAAAGAAGCGCGTCACATGGATAAATTCATTCACTTCGGCATGGCCGCTGGCATCCAGGCAATCCAGGATTCCGGCATCACCGTGACTGAAGAAAATGCCGATCGCATCGGCGTGATCATTGGTTCCGGCATCGGCGGCTTGCCGATGATCGAAGCGCAGAAGGAAGACTACGACAAGCGCGGTCCGCGCCGTATCTCCCCGTTCTTCGTACCG
>JBCNOX010000121.1:0-11241 GCA_039593645.1 Pseudoduganella sp. | reverse complement strand
AGTGTGACACGCTCTCATCCGTGCACATGCTCGAGGCCGTGTCCCACCATGGGGTCACACCCGAAACGGGACACGACCTCAGCCGCTTAACACACGAGCTCGTGTCACACTTGGGGTGTGACCCCAGGGTGTGACACGGACTGGGCTGTTATGAGGGGGTGGCGAGTTTGATGCGGCGGCGGAGGCGGTCGGCTTCGGCGCTGTCGCCGGCTTGTTCAGCGCGCTGGAGCTGGACGTTCAGCCAGGCCAGCACGGCGCGCCGCCAGCCTTGGGCGGAGGCGGTGTTGATGGCTGTCGTTACCAGTTCGGGCGTGGCGCGGTTGGCGCGCAGCAGGGCACCGGCGGCCACCATGCGCGATAGCGGGTCGCCGATCGCGGCGGCTGCCGATGCGGCACCTGTATCGCTGGCGGCGCCAGCCACCGCACGTTGCGGCTCGGGCAGCAGGGCGGCATCGGATGGCGTGGCGCGGCCTGCGAGATATCGTTCATAAGCCTGGTCAGCGGCCGTTGCATCCGCTTGCAGCGGCGCGAAGCCGGAACATTCCTCGAACACCAGCGCGGCTACCTGTACTGCGCAGCGCAGTAACTCAATCCGGATCGCCAGCGCTGGCTGGGCGGTGCTGCCGACCTGGTTGCGCGCCAGGCCGAATTCGCGCTCGGCGACAGCGGTCTTGCCTTCCAAATAGGCGGAGGTGGCGCGCTCGGTCGCGCCGGCGGCGTTCAACTGCCAGTCCGGCACGCGCGGGCCGCTGCTGCAGGCGGTAAGCAGCGCGGCAGCCAGTGCCGCGGCGATTTTCGTCGTTCTCATGGGAGTTTGATCTCCGGTTCGCTGCGCTTGAACGGCCATTTGCGGTTCAGCTCATTGATCATCTGTTCAACCTTGCGCAGGTTGGCGTCGACTTCGGCGCGCAGGGTGCTGAGGTCCTCGGTGGCGGCGCGCGTGTTGGCGCCGACGGCTTGCGCTTCCACCAGCACCGCATCGAGCTTCTTCAGCGAGTTGCGCGCATCGGCCAGCAGGGCATTCAGCTGCTGTACCGCCGCCTGCGTATCGTTGGCCAGGCCTTTGTCGCCGAAAACCCGCTTGTCGGCATTGCCTACCAGGCTGTCGGCTTTGACCACCAGCGAGTTGGCATTGCGCAGCAGCTCGCGCGCCTTCTGGTCTTCGCCTGCCAGCACGCCAAGCGCGCCGCCGGGGCCGTTCAGTTTCTCGGTCACGCCTTGCACATTGCGCAGGCTGGTGCCGAGCGCGGATTCTTCCGCCGTCAGCGCTGCCAGGTTGTTCAGCAAGTCCTTGGCCGACTGCAGCAGGCGCGGGATTTCGGCGGCCATGTCGCCGACCAGCAGCGCGCGCTCGGCATCCGGCGGCAGGGGCGGGTCGGCCGGGATGCCGGTGAAGGCGCGCAGCTTGGCACCGCCAACCAGGCTCTTTTCCAGCGTGAAGATACTGGTGGTGCGCAGCCAGTGCGCGTCCTTGCTCGGCACGTCGACCAGGATACGCGCCTTGCCATCCTGCGCCAGTTCGATGCGCTGCACGCGGCCGATCGGGAAGCCGGCAAAGGTCACGTCCATGCCGACCGTGACGCCTTCGGAATCGTCGGCGGTCAGCACCAGCCGTTGCGTCGGTTCGAAAGCGCCGCGCGCGTACATCAGGTAAATGACTGCACCAAGCACCAGGGCGACCAGCAGCACCAGCAGGGCCACGGCCTTGGCTTCCGCGTTGTGGATCGGCGCCGGCTCTGGGCCGGAAGTTGGGGGAGTCGTTTCGCTCATATCGTCAGTAGTAATTGCCCATCAGGGATGCCGCTTCCACCACCAGGATGACGGAAAACATGCGCACCATGTCGGCCAGCCCGTGCGCGACGCCGCGGCGCCGCAGCGGACTGGAGGCGCCGGTGTAGTAGGAAGAGGCCAGCGGAATCACCGCCACCGCCAGGCTGAAAAACACCACCTTCAGCACCAGGATCAGGCACACGGCCGGATTGAAAATTTGCCCCACCACGCGCGTGTAGCCCGGCAGCGCCCACGGCGTGAAGCCATACATCACCAGGTAAGTGAGCACCAGGGTGACCAGGCAGCTGACGGCAGCCAGCATCCACACCGCGAATACGCCGGCCGCTGCGCGCGGATAGAACTGGGTGCGCAGGGCGGCGCGGGCATCGGGCGCATGGCCGGCCAGCCTTTGCTGCGCGAATTCGACGCCGGCCGGCAGGGTAGTGCGCAGGGCCACAAAAAGCGCTGCCGTCAGCGGCACCAGTTCCAGCACCAGCACCCGCACCACCATTTCCAGCGCATAGCGCGACAGGCCGTAGCTCGCCGAAGTCACGACGACGATGCGGATGATGACAAGGCTGATCAGCGCACAAAGCACGGAGAACCATGCCAGGTTGACGGTGGTGGCAACGACAATCTGTTCGGACAGCATGCGCCGGTTATCGCGCCGGTAGCTGGATGGCGCCATGGCGCGCGTCAGCAGCAGTGCGGCGAACTGCAGCAGCTGCCACCAACTGGTCAGCCATGCGATTGCAGAGCGGTGAGCGTTCATGGTTGGCATACTAGCATTAAGGATAAGCTATGGTGTATCGTACTATGTTATGAAACTACTAAAATTGCTCCTGGCAGCGACGTTGGTTTGCTGCTCTTTCGTGGCTTCCGCCGCCCCCGATCCCGCTACTCCGCTGCCGCTGGATCCCCAGATCAGGACCGGCAAGCTGGCGAACGGCCTGACTTACTACATCCAGCAAAACCGCCGCCCCGAAAAACGCGTGGAACTGCGCCTGGTGGTGAAGGCGGGTTCGGTGCTGGAGGACGAGGACCAGCTCGGCCTGGCCCACTTCACCGAGCATATGGCCTTTAACGGTTCGACCCATTTCAAGCGCCATGAACTGATCTCGTGGCTGCAGTCGGTGGGCGTCAAGTTCGGCGCCGACCTGAATGCCTACACCAGCTTCGACGAAACGGTGTACATGCTGCCGATCCCGGTCGACAAGAAGGAAAACCTGGACAAGGGCCTGCTGGTGCTGGAGGACTGGGCGCAGGGCGTAACCTTCAACGATGCCGACATCGAAAGCGAGCGCGGAATCGTACTGGAAGAGCTGCGCCTGGGTAAAGGCGCGACCGACCGCATGAACAAGGTGCTGCTGCCGAAGATCTTCAATGGCTCGCTGTATGCGCGCCGGCTGCCGATCGGCAAGGCTGAAATCCTGAAGACCTTCAAGCCGGAGGCGATCCGCCGCTTCTACAAGGACTGGTACCGTCCGGACCTGATGGCGGTTATCGTGGTGGGCGACGTCGATCCGCAGGAAGCCGAGCGCCTGGTCGCCGGCCATTTTTCGAAGCTGGTGAACCCGGCCAATCCGCGCCCGCGCATCTATCCGCCGATCCCGGAACGCAAGGAGTCGGAGGCCATCGTGGTCACCGACCGCGAAGCGCCGTCGAACCTGGTGACGATCCGTTACCCGTTTACCGAGCGCATTGAGTCGAAAACCGTCGGTGAATACCGCGGGCGCATGGTGGAACTGCTGTCGGCCGCGATGCTGAGCCAGCGCATTGCCGAACTGTCCCAGCAATCCAATCCGCCGTTCCTGCAAGGCTATAGCAATATGGCCAAGGCGGTGCATGGCTACCAGGCATTCGTCTCGAGTGCCGTGGTGGGCAAGGCAGGCGCGTTGCCGGCCATTCGCGCTTTGGTGGAAGAGGGCGAGCGCGCCCGCCAGCTTGGCTTCAGCGCGGCAGAACTGGAGCGCGCCAAGAAAAACATGATGCGCTTCATCGAGAACCTGTACAACGAGCGTGACAAGACGGAATCCTCGGCCTATGTGAGCGAGTTCACGCGCCATTTCCTGGATGGCGAGTCGATGCCTGGCATCGAAAACGAATACAGCTATTACAGGGACCTGCTGCCGGGAATAACGCTGGAAGAGGTCAACGCCCAGGTACGCAGCGCGATCCCGGTCGGGCAGAAGAAGCTCGTTATCTTCATGGGCAACGACAAGTCCGGCACCGTGGTGCCGCAGGCGAACCAGATGCTGGCCGCCGTGGAGGAAGCCGAAAAAGCCACCGTGTCGGCGCATGAAGAAAAGGCCCTGGCGGCAAGCCTGATGGCGCAAGCGCCGAAAGCCGGCCGCATCGTCAAGGAAACCACCGACAAGCTGCTGGGCACCACCGAACTGCTGTTGTCGAACGGGGTGAAAGTCGTGCTGAAGCCGACCGACTTCAAAAACGACCAGGTGCTGATGACGTCAACCCGCTTCGGCGGGCAATCGCTGGTGGAAGAGGGCGATATCGTCAATGCCCGCTATGCCACCGCCATCCTGGCCAGCATGGGCGTCAATGGCTATGCGCCGCTGGATTTGCAGAAGATGCTGGCCGGCCGCAGCGTGCGTTCGGCCTTCGCGATCGGTGGCGTGACGGAAGGTTACGGCGGCGGCTCCAGCAGCAACGACGTGGAAACCATGCTGCAACTGGTCTACCTGCAGATGACGCAGCCGCGTCGTGACCAGGCACTGTTCGATATATTCATCGACAAGCAGCAGGAGCAGGCGCGCAACGCGCTGGCCCGTCCGGAGGCTGTGCTGACCGATACCATGCGCACCATCATGTACGGCAACCATCCGCGCGTGGGCCTGACGCCGCGTCCCGAAGAACTGGATGGCATCCGGCTTGACCGTGTGATGGCGCTGCAGAAGCAGCGCATGTCGAGCGCCTATGGCATGACCTTCTTCTTCGTCGGCAGTTTTGACGTGGCGAAGATCAAGCCGCTGCTGGCGACCTACCTGGGCGGCTTGCCGGCAGCGAAAATCCCGACCGAGTACAAGGACCGCATGGTGCGTCCGGTACGTGGCGTGGTGAAGAAGGAAGTGCGCCGCGGCCGCGAACAGAAGAGCCAGGTCAGCATCGCCTTTGCCGGCGAGGCCAATTTCAACGAGATCGAGCAGTTACGCCTGCGCGCACTGATCGAAATCATGCAGATCAAGGCGACCGAAGCGCTGCGCGAGCAGCGGGGCCTGGTTTATACCGCGAACATTTCGGGCGGCATGGCGCGCCATCCCTACGCCAACTACTCCATCAATATCGGCCTGCCGACGGCGCCTGAAAACGTGGACAAGGCGGTTGAAGCCACTTTCGCCGAAGTGCGCAAGCTGCAGGAAAAGGGGCCGGAGGAGGCCGACCTGGCCAAGGTCAAGGAAAACTGGACCACCAACTATCGCAAGTCGCTGCGCGAAAACGGCTGGTGGATCGTCAGCCTGCAGCAGGCGCTGGTCAACAAGACCGATCCCAAGCTGCTGCTGCGCCAGAACGAAATGATCGCCAGCCTGACCGTGGCGGACGTGCAGGCGGCAGCCAAGCGCTATTTCGACTTCAGTAATTATGTGCAGGTGGTGCTGCATCCGGCGGAGAACAAGCCTGACGCCAAGCCGGAGGCAAAGCCGGAAGCGGCCGCGGAAGCTGCTAAACTGCCGGACTGAATGTGATTCTTGGTTGTTTTAAATGCATGGTTTCCGTCCCGACCTGGCGCGCTGGCGCCAGTTGCCATCGCCTGCCTGGCTGGCGCGCCTGCTCGATGGCGTGCCTGTGCTGGCAGCACCGGGCGGGGCGTGGCGCCTGTTTGAAGTAGGCTGCGACAGCCTCGCCGCCTACCAGTCCGGGCATATCCCGGGCGCCCGCTACATCGATACCAATCGTCTCGAACGGCAGCCGCTATGGAACAAGGTGTCCGATGACGCCTTGCTGGCGCTGCTGCTGGAAAACGGCATCCGCCACGACACCACCGTCATCCTTTACGGCCGCAGCTCGCTGGCGGCCGCCCGCGCCGCCCACCTGATGCTGTACGCCGGCGTGGCCGACGTGCGCCTGCTCGATGGCGGTTTCGATGGCTGGCTGCGCGCCGGCCACGCCTTGGAGCAGGGGGACGGCCCGGCGCCGCAGGCGGCGGCATCCTTTGGCGCCACCTTCCCGCTGCGCCCCGACTACCTGATCGACACGGCCCAGGCGCGTGAACTGCTGCAGCAGCCGGACGGCGCTCTGGTCAGCATCCGCACCTGGCAAGAGCACGTCGGAGCCACATCCGGCTACAGTTATATCGATGCGCGCGGCGACATCCCGGGCGCGCGCTGGGGCCGTGCCGGCAACGACGGCGATGTGCACAGCATGAGCGAATACCAGCGTGCTGACGGGACCATGAAGCCTTCGGCGGAAATCAGCGCGCTGTGGCGCCAGGCGGGGATCGAGCCCGGCCAGCGTACCGCTTTCTACTGCGGCACCGGCTGGCGGGCTTCGCTGGCATTCTTCTATGCCTGGTTGATGGACTGGGAACGCATCAGCGTGTATGACGGCGGCTGGTGCGAATGGAGCAGGGTCAATCCGCCTGCATCATGTAGCGGATCGCGCCTTTAAGCTGGCCGGTATCGAGCTCCGGTTTGCCGCCGCGGGCAGGCATGGCGCCCACCCCTTGCACCGCATTGCGCACCAGGCCATCCAGGCCGCCGGCACGCGCCATGCGCTGCTGCCACTCCTTGCTGTCGCCAAGTTTCGGCGAACTGACCATCACATTCTCGGCCGCGTGGCAGGCGATGCAGACCGATTCATATACTTCCCGGCCGACTTGCCGGCCCTGGCCCTGGGCCAGAACCGGCAGGCTGGCCAGCAGCCCGCAGGCTGCCAGCAGGGCGGTTGCCAGCCGCATGATTACTTCTTGCCTTCCTTGGCGTTGAACATTTCCTTGGCGTAGACGATGCCCAGGCCATAGCCGCCGCCGTGTTCAGAGGCGATCTTCATCACAGGAGCGTAGGTTTCGCCGCGTGCCCAGTCGCGCTGCAGTTCCAGCATGTACTGCAGCCAGGTCACAGGACGGGCGCCGGCTTGCACCATGCGCTGCACAGCCATGTCGTGCGCTTCCTTGCTGACGCCACCGGAAGCGTCGGTCACGATGTACACCTCATAGCCCTGGTCGATGGCGGACAGCGCCGGCTGCACCAGGCATACCTCGGTCCACAGCGCCGCCATTACGACTTTCTTGTGGCCGTTCTTTTGCACCGCATCGACCACGCGCTGGTCTTCCCAGGTATTCATGGTGGTGCGGTCGATCGGGGTCTGCTCAGGGAAGACCGCTTGCAGTTCGGGGAAGATCGGGCCGCTGAAGGACTTGGCGGCGACCGTGGTGAGGATGGTCGGCACCTTGAAGGTCTTGGCCGCCTTGGCCAGGCCGGTTACGTTGTTGCGCAGTTCCGCGATGTCGATGGAGCGGGTGGCGAAGGCCATTTGCGGCTGGTGGTCGATCAGCACCAGGGTGTGGTTCTTTGGTGTCAGCAGTTGTTCGGCTGGCGGCGCTGCGTGGGCGCTGGCGCTGAAGGCGAAGATGACTGGCAGTGCTGCCTTGATCAGGGATTTGAAGTTCATGGTGTGCTCCTTTGTTGTGGGGTTGCGATGGAATGAACTTTAATAAATCCGGATTGCGTAATAAACTAGGAAAAGTGCAAATGATATTTACGCAAAATGGAACAATATGACCTGACCGACCTGCGTGCCTTCATCACCGTGGTGGAAAGCGGCAGCTTTGTGCGGGCAGCGGACCAACTGGCGGTCAGCACGGCCGCCATCAGCCGCCGCATCGCCACGCTGGAGGCGGCGCTGGGCAGCCAGCTGATCACCCGCACCACGCGCCGCAACGACATCACCGATGCCGGTCGCGCCTTCTACGCCGATGCGCTGGCCGTGTTCCAGTTGCTGGACGAGGCCCACGACCGCGTGCGCCAGGGCCAGGACAGCGCCAGCGGCACCTTGCGTGTGGCGGCGCCACTCAGCTTCGGCATCCAGAAGGTAGCGCCGGTGCTGCCGCCCTTCATGCAGCGCCATCCCGGGTTGAAAGTCCAGTTGCTGCTGGAGGACCGCACCACCGACCTGCACGCGGAAGCCATCGATGTCGCGCTGCGTATCGGCTTCCTGCGCGATTCCTCGCTGGTGGCGACCCGCATTGGCACCGTCGGCCGCGTGTTTGCAGCATCGCCGGCCTATTTGCGGCGCGCCGGCAAGCCCACCACGCTGGCGGGGTTGCGCGGCCACTCGGTGTTAAATTACAGCTTGCTCAGCGTGCGTGAAGAGTGGGGCCGCCTGATCGGCGATCCGGGCGAGCAGCTCGACCTGAAAGTGCCGCTGGCGGCCAATAATGCGGAAGCGCTGGCCGAATGCGCGATCCAGGGCATGGGCATCGTGCTGCTGCCGGAATTCGTGCTGGCGCCGGCCCTGGCCGACGGCCGCCTGGTGCAGTTGCTGGCGGACGCCAGCCCCGAGCCTTTCGGCCTGTTCGCGGTGCGGCCTTCGCGCCAGTTCACGCCGGCGCGGCTGCGGCTATTCATCGACTATTTGCGGGAGTGCGGTTTCTGAAGGAGGTGCACCATGGATCACCTGCCTGGCCCCACCGGCTTGCCGCTGCTGGGTAATGTTGGAATCGATACTGCCCACTTCCACCAGCAGCTGGAGAAGTGGGCACGCGAGTACGGCCCGATCTACCGCATGCGCCTGATGGAGCGGCGTTTCATCGTCACCAGCAGGCGTGCCGATATCGCGCAGATACTGCACGACCGCCCCGATCAGTGGCGCCGCTCGCGCCGGGTGGCCAGCATCCTTGAAGAAGCGGCGGCGGTGGGCGTGTTCGCGGCCGAAGGCGAGGAATGGCGCCGCCAGCGCAAGCTGGTGATGCATGCGCTGACGCCGGAAGTCATCAACCGCTTCCATCCCACATTGTCGGCCATGGCCGAGCGCTTGCGCCTGCGCTGGCTGGCCGCGGCCGAAGCGGGGCAGCCGCAACGCTTGCTGCGCGACCTGAAGGCATTCGCGCTCGACGTGGCCATCGGCATGGCCATGGGCCAGGACCAGGACATGGTGCAGCACCAGGACAATCCGCTGCAGCAGGATATCGAATTCGTGTTCACCCAGGTTGCGCGCCGCCTGGTGGCGCCCGTCGCTTACTGGCGCACCGTCAAGCTGCCATCGGATCGTGCCACCGAGGCTGCCGGCCTGCGCATCCGCGCCACGGTTGACGGCTTCGTTGCCGATGCAAGGGCGCGCATGGCGGCCGACCCGGCGCTGTACGACAAGCCAGGCAACCTGCTGGAAGCCATGCTGGCTGCGGCGGACATTCCCGGCTCCGGCATCAGCGACGAGACGGTGCGCGCCAATGCCATCATCATGGTATTTGCCGGCGAGGACACCACGGCCAACACCATCGCCTGGCTGCTCTACCTGTTGTCGCGCAACCCGCAGGCCGCCGCGCGCCTGGCCGAAGAAGCCGATGCCGCACGCGACGCTGCGCAGATGCCTTACCTGGACGCCTGCATCCAGGAATCCATGCGACTGAAACCCGTGGCGCCGATCCTGGGCGCGGAGGCGGTGCAGGAGGTGACGCTGGACGGCGTGCAGGTGCCGGCCGGCACCGTGGCCTTCATGCTGTTGCGGCACTCCTTCGAGCGCGAAGTGCCGCTGGCTGATGGCGCCGAGTTCCGGCCCGAACGGTGGCTCGATCCCGCCATCAAGGACAGGCTGGAAGACCCTGCGCGCAAGATGGTGCCCTTTGGCGGCGGCCCGCGCTTCTGCCCTGGGCGCTACCTGGCCATGAGCGAGATCCGGACCCTGATGCTGATGGTGGCGCGCAGCTTCGCCATCGAGGCAGTGCCCGGCGCGCCGCCGGTGGATGAGGTATTTACCGTCACCATGACGCCCAGCGCATTGCCGGTGCTTTTACGGCCCCGCACCCTGTGATAGATTTGCAAGCATACCAACATTGACTGAGAGGGAAGCATGTTGAAGAAGATTTCGATGGGCCTGATCCTGGTGATTGTTGTGATCCTCGGCCTGGCGCTGGCACAGCCGGACAGCTTCAAAGTACAGCGCAGTGCCCGCATCAAGGCGCCGCCCGCGAAAATCATGGGCTACCTGAACGACTTCCACCAGTGGACGGCATGGTCGCCATGGGAGAAGAAAGACCCGAACATGCAGCGCACGTTCGAGGGGGCGGCAAGCGGCAAGGGGGCAGTCTATGCCTGGAGCGGCAATGGTGAAGTGGGGCAGGGTCGCATGGAAATCATCGAGAACAACGCGCCCACCCAGCTTGCCATCCAGCTCGATTTCATCAAGCCTTTTGCTTCCTCGAACCGCACCGAATTCGTGTTGCAGCCGCAAGGCGAATCCACAGTGGTGACCTGGACCATGACCGGCCCGAGCCTGTTCGTGACCAAGGTGATGGGCGTGTTCTTCAACATGGACAAAATGATCGGGAAAGACTTTGAACAGGGCCTGGCGCAACTGAAGCAAGCCGCTGAAAAATGAAAGCAACAGGAAAATGCAAATAGTCCAACAGGGCTATACTGAATCCAATCACTGCGCCGGGGGCTGCCATGAAAAGAATCCTGCTGTTTGCCGCAGCCCTGTTGGCTGCCCAAGGTGCGCTGGCTGGCCCATTACGTAACGATCACCCCATTGTCGGCACCTGGCGATTCGAATTGCCTGACGGTTCCTGTCACGAGGTGTATCGCATCCGCCCCGACGGCTCGGCCCTGATCACCAGCGCTGCCGAGATAGCCGAAACGGAATTCCAGATCGACGACCAGCCCGACAGCGACGGCTTTTACCAGTCCAACGACAAGATCGTGAAAGACAACGGCAAGAAGGACTGCACCGGCGAGATTACCCAGGTCGGCCACGTGATCCAGTCCTTCATCGTGTTCCACCCTTCAAACAATATGTTCCTGATGTGCCAGCGGCGCGATATGGCCAGCTGCATTGGCCCCTTCATCCGCGTGCGCGGCACGGACATCTAGCGCCCCGCCGCGCGCCACGCACCGGGATTCATGCCCGACCACTCGCGGAAGGCATGGGTGAAGGCGCTTTGCTCCTGGTAGCCAAGCAGGAAGGCAATATCGACCAGCGACAGGCCGGGCTGGCGCAAATAGTCGCGCGCCAGCGCAAAGCGTGCCTCGTCCAGCACCTGCTGGAAGCTGGAGCCGGCGTCGGCCAGCTTGCGCTGCAAGGTGCGCGGCGCCAGTCCCAGTTCTTCCGCCACGCTGGCAACCCGCACCTGGCCTTGCGACAGCCGGCGCACGATGGCTTCATGTACCTGCGCCACGATGCCTGCGTTGGCCGGCGCGGCGCGCTGCTTGAGCAGTTGTTCCGCATGCTGCTGCAGAACGGGATAGAGGCTGACATCCGCGTTCGGCACCGCCCACCCGAGCAGCGACGCTTCAAACTGGG
>JBCNOX010000120.1:0-11289 GCA_039593645.1 Pseudoduganella sp. | reverse complement strand
GCGCTTTGAGCTGGACGGTAACGCCTTCGGCGTGGCTGGCGCCGGGCATGGCCAGCAGCGGCAGGGCGGCGATGGCCGGTAGCAGGACGTGGGCGCGAACGCGCCCCTGCCAGCGGCGCGCGCGGCAGCGCAGGCAGGAGTCAACAGGCGGGGCGGCTTTCTGGCTCAGTGGCGACAAGGCATCCCTTTCTGGCCAGCGCGGGGGCGCTGGCGTGCGGACAACTATAGCATTGCTCAGGCGGGGACGCTGCCGCCAAATTGGTAGCGATGGCCCGGATGCCACATGGTGGCCAGCGAGGCCACGCGGCCGGCCGACTGGGTCTGGCGCTTCAGCACCAGGCAGGGCTGGCGCGCATCCATCGCCAGCATGTCGGCAATCTCGCGCGGCGGCACCAGGGCTTCTATGCTGTAAGTGGCGGCCTGCAGCGGCGCCGCCCGCACCAGGTATTCGTTGGGCGTGAGCTGGGTGAAATCCTGCGCCATGTAGTCGGGCGCGCAGAGCGGGTTGACCCAGCGGTCTTCCACCTGGATCGGCACCCCGTTTTCAAAGTGCACGATGACTGAATGGTACAGCTCGTGGGCCGGCGGCAAGTCGAACGCCTTGCCCAGCAGGTCGCCGGCCTTGCCGCGCTCGAGCAGCTGCAGCGCGCTGCGGTGGGCGTGGCCGCGCGCCCGCACTTCGTCGGCAATGCTCTTGATTTCCAGCAGGGTGGCCTGGACTTTCTGCGGCGCAACATAGGTGCCGGCGCCCTGGCGGCGTGTCAGCACGCCTTGCGCCGTCAGTTCGCGCACGGCGCGGTTGACGGTCATGCGCGAGACGCCGAACTGCTTGACCAGCGCCTGCTCGGAAGGGATGACATCGCCTTCCTTCCAGGCGCCGGCGGCAATCTGCGCCAGCAGGAAATCCTTGATGCGTTGAAAGATGGGGGTGTCGTGTTGTTGTAGTTCTTCCAAACCGTCCTCCGGATGAGTGCGGCGATTGTAGCATTCGGGAATTCAATAGCAAGCGGCGGAGTGCCGGCGGCCGGCGGCCTGCCTACCATGGTGGCATACTACCGACTGGAGCTTGCGATGAACCCGAGGAAGCCTTACCTGACCGACAACGAGCGCTGGGCCGCCGTGCAGGCGCGCGACAGCGCGGCCGATGGCCAGTTCTATTATTCCGTGCGCACCACCGGCGTGTTCTGCCGTCCTTCCTGCGGCGCGCGGCCGGCCCTGCGCGAGAACGTGGCCTTCCACGCCTCCATCGCGGCGGCCGAGGCGGCGGGTTTTCGCCCCTGCAAGCGCTGCAAGCCGGACCAGCCGCCGCTGGCCGAGCGCCATGCGGCCATGGTGGCGGAAGTGTGCCGCCTGATCGACGCCTCCGAAGTGGCGCCCGACCTTGATGCGCTGGCGGCCGCCGGCGGCATGAGCCGCTTCCATTTCCACCGCGTGTTCAAGGCCCAGACCGGGCTGACGCCGAAAGCCTATGCGGCGGCGGCGCGCGCGCGGCGCATGCAGCAGGGCCTGGCCGCCGAGGCCAGCGTGACCGATGCCATTTACGCCGCCGGCTTCAATTCCAGCGGGCGCTTTTACGCCGCCACGCCGGGCGCGCTGGGCATGACGCCATCGGCATGGCGCGCCGGCGGGCGCGGGGCGGTGATCCGCTTTGCCATTGCCCAGTGCTCGCTGGGGGCGATCCTGGTGGCCAGCACCGAACGCGGGATCTGCTGCATCCTCCTGGGCGACGATCCGCAGGCGCTGGCGCATGACTTGCAGGACCGTTTCCCGCAGGCCGAGTTGCGCGGGGCGGAAACCGATTACGAGCAGGTGGTGGCGCGCGTGATCGCCTTCGTCGAGGCACCGCAGATCGGGCTCGACCTGCCGCTTGATGTGCGCGGTACGGCTTTCCAGCAGCGCGTGTGGCAAGCCTTGCGCGAGATTCCGGCGGGCGAGACGGTCAGCTATGCGGAATTGGCGGAGCGGGTCGGGGCGCCCAACGGGGCGCGCGCGGTGGCCGGCGCCTGTGCGGCCAATGCGATTGCGGTGGCGATTCCCTGCCACCGGGTGGTGCGCAATGACGGTTCGATTTCGGGCTATCGCTGGGGCGTGGAGCGCAAGGCGGCCTTGCTGGAACGCGAAGCGGAGGCGGTTACCGAGGCGGCGGCATGATGGGCGACCTGTTTGCGCCGCCGCTGGCTGCGGCGGCCGACGCGCGCCCGGCTTTCGACTGGCCGCGCATCGCGGCTGACCTGGATGAATTTGGCTGTGCGCTGGTGCGGGGTGTCTTGTCGCCTGCGGAGTGTGCGGGGCTGGCGGCCGGTTACAGCCAACCGGAACTTTATCGCAGCCGGGTGGTGATGCAGCGCTATGGGTTCGGTAAAGGGGAGTACCAGTACTTTCGCTATCCCTTGCCTGAACTGATCGCGGAATTGCGCGCGTCCATGTATCCGCCGCTGGCATCGATCGCTAACCGCTGGTACGCCACCATGGGGCTGGCGCCGAGATTTCCGGCCGGGCATGCGGAGTTTATCGCGCGCTGCCACGCTGCGGGGCAGCTGCGGCCTACGCCGTTGCTCCTGCAGTACGGCGCCGGCGATTACAACTGCCTGCACCAGGATTTGTATGGCGAGCATGTATTTCCCTTGCAGGCGGCGTTCCTGTTGTCGCAGCCGGGGCGCGATTTCGAGGGCGGTGAATTCGTGCTCACCGAACAGCGCCCGCGCATGCAGTCGCGCGTGGAAGTGGTTCCTTTGCAGCAGGGCGATTGCGTGATTTTTCCTGTGTTTCATCGGCCAGTTGCCGGCACGCGCGGAACGTACCGCGTCAACATGCGCCACGGCGTCAGTCGCTTGCGCAGCGGCCACCGCCACACGCTCGGCATCATTTTCCACGACGCAGACTGAGAGCATTCGGAACGGGGCTTCGATTCGGGGTCCAAAACAAACTGTCTGAAATTGCTTCTGAAACTGTCTGAAACCGTTCTGAAATTGTCTGAAATTTGATTTGCCTCTCTTGTCAAAGACGTATGTGAACAAGAAGGGGGAAATCATGAGTCGCAAACTTGTATCTGTGCAAATTTCGAGCGAACTGTTCCTCGAGCTGGCGAGTTACCTGCAGGATTTTGGCGATGAGCGTGACCCTGCTGAGGTTGTGGAAGGGGCGTTGGCCTCATGGCTTGTGGTCGCGCGTGGCGAAGCGAGCGCGGACCATTGCCACATTCCAGGTTTTCAGTGGAAGCGCTTATTTCTTCCCGAAGGCACAGAGCTGAAAATGCATTACCGTGGACGTCACGCGTTCGCCAGGGTGCTCGGCGACTCGGTGATCTTCGAAGGACGGCCCATGACGCCTAATCGGTTTGCTGCTGAAGTGGCGGGCACGCCGCGAAATGCCTGGCGCGACCTGTGGTTGCGCTTGCCAGGGCAGCGCTATTGGAAGAACGCAGCGTTCATCCGGAGCGAGCAAATGCGGGGGGCGCGCCCGGAGCCGATCCCGGCATTCCAGCCTCACGACCCAGTGGCCGCGCCAGCCGTCATGGCGCAAAGCCTCCGTAATGCGCTGGCTTTGATTGAAAAGGCTGCCTGCCGCCGCCAGGGAAAATTGGAACGACGGACCGACATACTGCCTGACGATTGAGCGTTTCAGACAGTTTCAGAACGGTTTCAGACAGTTTCAGAAGCGTTTTCAGACAGTTTGTTTTGGCCCCCGAATTCGAACCCCGTTCCCGGTGCCGCTTAAGGCAGCTCTCCTGAGGAATGCGGATCGATGGAATACGGGTAATGCGCGTCGAGGAAGCCCGGCTGTACCCGCACGCGCTCGATCCACGCGCAAACGTGGGCAAACTCGCGCAGCGGCAAACTGGCTTCGTCCGCGCGATGGGTATAAGCAAACAACGAAATATCCGCGATGGTGTAAGCATCGCCAACGATAAACGGCCGCGCCGCCAGCTCGCGCTCCAGGATCTGCAGCGCCCGCAAACCGCCTGCGCGCCGCATCTCGACCAGCGCCGCAGGCCGACGCGCCAGCTTGCCCGTCAGGGTCCAATGCCGCAGCGACGCGATATTCAGCACATAGTCCTGCTCGAACGACATCCACTGCTGCACCTTGGCCGCAGCAAACGCATCGTCCGGCAAATATTGCGTGCCCGAAGCGAGGTAGGTCAGGATGGCATTCGACTCCGCCAGCACGCGCCCGTCCTCAAGGCGCAAGGCCGGCACCGCGCCGGTTGGATTAACCGCAAGGTAGGAAGGCTCCTGCCCGGCCCCCTCGAAGATGCTGACGATCTCGGTGCGGTAAGGCAGGCCAAGATGGGACAGCAGCAAGCGGACTTTATAGGCGTTCTGTGAAGGCAGGTAATCGAAAAGTGTCAGCATCGCGAGAGCTCCTTGTGCAAAGCATCATTGGACCACCCGCGGAAGCACGCTACACTCTGGATCTTGCTTTCAAATTCGAAAGGACTTGCCCATGTACTTCCGCCGCACCCTGCTGGCCGCCGCGCTGGCGAGCGCCACCACCGCCAACGCCGGGACCATGATCGACAACGCCAACGGCTACACGCTGAATGCCAAGGGCAAGCTGGTGCAATTCAGGGCGCTGGCCTTCGACGATAGCGGCAAGCTGGTGGCCGTCGGCAGCACGCGCGAGGTGGCGGCCAGGGCCAAGGGCTTCCAGCGCATCGACGTGCAGGGCAAGACCGTGCTGCCAGGCCTGATCGACGCCCACGGGCACGTCTTTGGTCTCGGCGAAGTGGCCACCAGCGCCGACTTGTACAGCCCCACGTCGCTGCAGGCTGCGCAAGCTTCGGTCGCCAAATTCGCACAGGCCAACCCGCAGCGCAAATGGCTGATCGGCAAGGGCTGGAACCAGGAAATCTGGAAGCTGGGCCGCTTCCCCAATGTGGCCGAGCTGGATGCGGTGGTCAGCGACCGTCCCGCCGCCATGGAGCGCATCGACGGCCACGCCATGTGGGTCAATACCAAAGCACTGGAAGCGGCCGGCATCACGAAGGACACCAGGGACCCGGAGGGCGGCAAGATCGAACGCGACGCCAGCGGCAACGCCACCGGCATCCTGGTCGACACTGCCATGGAGCTTGTCTACAAGGTGCTGCCGAAACCGACCGAGGCCGAAGCGCGCGCCATGCTCGATGGCGCGCTCGGCATCCTGTCCAGTGTTGGCCTGACCAGCGTGCACGACGCCGGCATCGACGTTGGCGCCGACCGCCTGTTCCGTGAGTACGCGGACCAGGGCAAGCTGTCGGCCCGCGTCTACGCCATGATCGGCGACGTCGGCGCCGACTTCGAGCAGCTGTCGAAGAACGGCCCGCTGCCGTCCTACGCCGACGGCCGTTACGCGCTGGCGGCCGTCAAACTGTACTCAGACGGTGCGCTGGGCAGCCGCGGCGCCGCCCTGGTCCATCCGTACAGCGACGCGCCGCACACGCGCGGCCTGCTGTTCAACAGCGATGCTGCGATCCGGGCCAAGATGGAGAAGGCCATGAAGGCTGGCTACCAGGTCAATGTGCATGCCATCGGCGACGCCGGCAACAAGCAGATCCTGGACAGTTTCGAGCAGCTCGGCAAGCAGTATCCGCTGGCGGCCAAACGGCACCGCATCGAGCACGCGCAGGTGGTGCAGCCAGGCGACATCCCGCGCTTCAGGCAGTTGGCCATCGTGCCGTCGATGCAGCCGACCCACGCCACCTCCGACCAGAACATGGCGGAGCAGCGCGTCGGCGCTGAGCGCATCAAAGGCGCCTACGCCTGGCGCACCTTCCTCAAGCAGGGCAGCCGTATTGCATGCGGCTCGGATTTCCCGATCGAGTCGCCCAATCCGCTGCAGGGCATTCACGCCGCCGTCACGCGCCAGGACATGCAGGAGGTGCCGGCCGGCGGCTGGCACAAGGAGCAGGCCATGACGCTGGTTGAAGCGTTCCGCTGCTTCACGCTGGACGCGGCCTGGGCGGCGCACCAGGAGCGGGCGCTCGGTTCGCTGGAGCAGGGCAAGTGGGCCGACTTCATCGTCACCGACCGCGACCTGTTCAAGGTGCCGGCCGAAGACATCGGCAAGATCGGCGTGCTGGAAACCTGGGTCGGCGGCAAGCAGGTGTTCCGCAAGTAGCGCGCCCTTAAAAGCGCCGGTGCCCCTCGTCGGCGTCGCAGCGGCCGCTGAACTTGATCAAGCCTTCGATGGTCATGACGCCGCTGCGGCGGTCGATGGCCAGGGTGGGCTGGTTCAGTGCGTTGAGGCGGAACTTGCCGCGGATCTGGTTGTGGCCGACGATCAGGTCCTCGATCGGCCAGCCCTCCGCGCTGGCGCCGCCATTGATCGGCGGCACCAGGCTTTTCGGCAGCTTGATGGTGCCCCGCTCGCCGTGGATCGAGACATTGATGGCGGTGTCGAAACTGTCCTTGCCGGTCTCGACCCGCATCTTGGGCACGTATTTGTGCTGGTCGGCATCCCATTCGAAGCCGCTGTTGACCTGGCTGGTAGTCTTCTGCGCGCCGCCATAGCACACCAGCTGCAAGTCTTCGGCCGGGGCATCGCCGGCGGCCTGGCCGGCGCCGGACATGGCCATCACCACTGCTGCAATCAAACTCATGATTTGCTCTCCAAGGAAAGGGAAGTAAGGGCGGCCTGGCCGCGCATCAGGAACAAGCCGTACAGGAACATGGGCAGGCCCACCAGTAACGGGCCCAGCAGCACGGCGCCGGCCGGCGCTTCGCCGGCGCGCGGCGCCAGCAGCCCGGCCACCAGGGAAAAGTCCCACAGCGCGTGCACCAGCGTCACCGGCCACAGTGAGCCGGTGCGCAGGCGGATGGCCAGGTAGCCGAAGCCTTGCAGGAAGGCGCAGGCCGACTGCAGCAGCGCCGCTTCCAGCTGGCCGGTGGCCAGCACGTTGAGCGCGTGCGCGGCGCCAAACAGGGCGGAGGTCAGCAGCATGGCTGGCCACAGCGCCAGCCGCGCGCGGCAGCCGGCGTACAGCACGCCACGGAACATCAGTTCTTCCGACAGCCCGACCAGGACGGTATTGATGGCCACGAACAGCAGCACGCGCGGCGCCGGCCAGCCGTTGGCGGCGTCCAGCGCCAGCATGGCGCAGGCATAGGCAAGCGGCAGCCACAGCAGGCGCCAGCTGTGCACCGCCGGCGCCTGCAGGCCCAGCGCGCGGCGGTCGCCATGGGCCCGGGCCACGCCGGCCAGCAAGAGCAGTGCCAGTACCCAGGGCAGGCCGACGCCGCCGCTGACAGTGTCGGCCAGCGCTTGCTGCGGCGCCCGCGCCAGCAGCAGGCCGGTACCCACCGTCAGCCCCAGCCAGGCCGCCAGCACCAGCAAGGCGCTGCCCAGCCCCAGCCGCCAGCGCGGCGCCGCGGCGCGCGCCGTCATGGGGCCTTGCGCTGCAGGGTATGCAGCTGGTCCTTGCGCAGGTAGTGCAGGCCATACAGCAGGCCGCCGGTCGGCCCCGAATGACTCGGGTCGCCCGCCACGCGCACGATGATGTGGTCGGCGCCGTCTTCCACCACGGCGGCATTGCGCGCCAACATCAGCTTGGGCGACAGCATGCCGGAGATGGTGGAGCAGGCCAGGTGGTAGCTGCCGACGTCGGCCCGGTACAGCACCTGGTCCAGCTCGCCACGCGCATCGCGTTCCAGCAGCGTGCGCAGGATGCCGGCCGCCTGCGCCATTTCCTGCGGCAGCGCGGCGGGCAGGCGGCTGCCCTCGCCCTGCAGCGCGGCACGCGGCAGGGTGGTCGGCAGGTGCGCCATATAGCGCCCCATCCAGCGCGGCGTGTCGATGCGCGCCACCAGCGCCAGCCGGTACTGGGCGTCGCTGCAATCGACCAGGTAGGCCAGCGGCCGCAGCGCCAGGCCTTTGCCGTCCGCGCTCAGCAGCGGGCTGCCGGCCATGGCTTGCTGCATGCTGGCGTAAGGGTCGATGGCCTTGAAGCTGGCGCCCAGCGCGTGCGCCTGGTGCTGGCGCACGGCGGCCAGCACGGCGTCGGCCACGAACGGCACCGGCACCAGCAGCCCGGCCGCGCTGTCGGTCGACACCAGCACCAGCTGGCTGCCGGGGAAGGCGGCGCTCTCGGCCGGCAGCTCGGCCGGCAGCGAACGCTCCAGCACCACGCCGTCGTGCAGCAGTTGCGGCGCCGGCGCGGTGCTCTGGCGCATGCTGGCGCAGCCGGCCAGCAGCGCGGCGGCCAGGACCAGGGCGCGCCTCATTTGAGGTCCACTTTCAGCTGGTAGTCGGCGGCGGCGTTGCGGCGCGCCGCGCTGCGCATCAGGTAGACCGTGATGCGGTAGCTGGTATCGGCCGTCACGGGAGCGGCGTAATGGCCGCCCTTGAGCGAGCCGACGAATTCGGCCTCGCTGGCGCCGGCCGCCTGCACATTGAAATAGGCGGAGCGGTGGCTGGCCTTGAGCGTCACGTCCAGCTGCTGGCCAGCCTTTGCCTGCACCGTATATTCGGCCACGTGCCCGCCCTGGATGCGCCCCTTGTGCAGCTCGGCCCCGTGGGCCGCGCCGGCCATCGCCGCCAGCAGCCCGGCCGCCAGCGTTATCGTCCGCCTGACTTGCATTCCAGAACCTTTAATAATGAAGTAATGCTTTTAATATTACCAACAATTACCGAAAATTTGGGTTGACTGACTTGTCTATACAACTTATCCTTGATTCATGCGCCGGCCTGCGCAGGCCCGCTCTCACCAACTTTGAGGAGATGACATGAGCACCCAGCACCTGGACAACGATCCCCGCTACGACGCCACCCGCGACATCCGCGCCCCGCGCGGCCCTGAAATGGTCTGCAAGACCTGGGGCGCCGAGGCGGCCTACCGCATGATCCAGAACAACCTGGACAAGGAAGTGGCGGAGAATCCGAAACACCTGGTGGTGTACGGCGGCATCGGCCGCGCCGCCCGCAACTGGGAGTGCTTCGACCAGATCCTCGCTTCCCTGAAAAAGCTGGAAGCCAATGAAACCCTCCTGATCCAGTCCGGCAAGCCGGTCGGCATGTTCCAGACCCACGAAGATGCGCCGCGCGTGCTGCTGGCCAACTCCAACCTGGTGCCGAAATGGGCCAACTGGGAACACTTCAATGAGCTGGACCGCCAGGGCCTGTTCATGTACGGCCAGATGACGGCCGGTTCCTGGATCTATATCGGCACCCAGGGCATCGTGCAGGGCACTTACGAGACCTTCGCCGAAGCCGGCCGCCAGCACTTCGGCGGCGACCTGAAGGGGCGCTGGGTGCTGACCGCCGGCCTGGGCGGCATGGGCGGCGCGCAGCCGCTGGCCGCCACCTTTGCCGGCGCCGTGTCGCTCAACATCGAATGCCAGCAGTCCTCGATCGACTTCCGCCTGCGCACCCGCTACCTGGACAAGCAGGCCGCCAACATCGACGAAGCGCTGGAAATGATCAAGCAGCACAAGGCCAACGGCGACGCGATCTCGATCGGCCTGCTGGGCAACGCGGCCGACGTGCTGCCGGAACTGGTGCGCCGCGCCAAGGCCGGCGGGCTGGTGCCGGACCTGGTGACCGACCAGACCTCGGCGCACGACCTGGTCAACGGCTACCTGCCGCAGGGCTGGACTGTGGAGCAGTGGAAAGCGGCCCAGGCCGACGCGTCGCAGCACGCGCGCCTGGTCGACGCGGCCGCCGCTTCCTGCGCGGTGCACGTGCAAGCCATGCTGGACTTCCAGGCGCTGGGCGCCAAGGTGGTCGACTACGGCAACAACATCCGCCAGGTGGCGCTGGACAAGGGCGTCAAGAACGCCTTCGACTTCCCGGGCTTCGTGCCGGCCTACATTCGCCCGCAGTTCTGCGAAGGCCGCGGCCCGTTCCGCTGGGTCGCCCTGTCCGGCGACCCGGAAGACATCTACAAGACCGACGCCAAGATCAAGGAACTGTTCCCACACCACGCCAACGTGCACCGCTGGCTGGACATGGCGCGCGAGCGCATCGCCTTCCAGGGCCTGCCGGCGCGCATCTGCTGGCTGGGCCTGGGCGAGCGCCACATCGCCGGCCTGGCCTTCAACGAGATGGTGAAGAACGGCGAACTGAAGGCGCCGATCGTGATCGGCCGCGACCACCTGGATACCGGCTCGGTCGCCTCGCCTAACCGCGAGACCGAAGGCATGCGCGACGGCACCGATGCGGTGTCCGACTGGCCGCTGCTGAACGCCATGCTGAATACTGCCGGCGGCGCGACCTGGGTTTCGCTGCACCATGGCGGCGGCGTGGGCATGGGCTACTCGCAGCACTCCGGCGTGGTGATCGTGGCTGACGGCACCGACGCCGCCGCCAAGCGCCTGGCGCGCGTGCTGGTCAACGACTGCGGCTCGGGCGTGATGCGCCACGCCGACGCCGGCTACGAGTCCGCCATCGAATGCGCCAAGCGTAATAAACTGAACCTGCCGATGATCAAATAAACCGGTAAAGCGGCGGGAACTGGCCCTAGGTCCAGCTCCCGTCCCTCACTGCAAATTACGCGGCTGCCGCGTACCAGTGTCTGACCCTGCGGGTCAGACACTGCCTTACCGGTTCAAAAGCAACGAATACGAGACTTAGACATGACCCAACTGACCCTGACTCCCGGCAACCTCAGCCTGTCCGACCTGCGCACCGTGTGGACCGCCCACACCCCGATCGCCCTGGCCAAGGAAGCCTACACCGCCATCGAAGCCTCCTGCAAAGCCGTGCAGGACATCGTCGCCAAGGGCGACGCCGCCTACGGCATCAACACCGGTTTCGGCCTGCTGGCCAAAACCCGCATCCCGGACGACAAGCTGGAACAGCTGCAGCGCAACCTGATCCTGTCGCACTCGGTCGGCACCGGCGAACTGATGTCCGACGAAGTGGTGCGCCTGCTGATGCTGACCAAGATCAGCAGCCTGTCGCGCGGCTTCTCCGGCATCCGCCCGCTGGTGATCGATACCCTGATCGCCCTGTACAACAAGGGCATCATGCCCGCCATCCCGGTCAAGGGTTCGGTCGGCGCCTCCGGCGACCTGGCCCCGCTGTCGCACATGACCCTGGCCATCCTGGGCGTAGGCGAAGTGCGCGTGAAGGGTGAGCTGGTACAAGCCGCCGACGCCCTGAAAGCCGCCGGCATTACGCCGGTCGTGCTGGCCGCCAAGGAAGGCCTGGCCCTGATCAACGGCACCCAGGCCTCCACCGCGCTGGCGCTGCACGGCCTGTTCATGGCCGAGCGCCTGCTGGAAGCGGGCATGGTGACCGGTTCCATGTCGCTGGACGCCGCCAAGGGCTCCGATTCCCCGTTCGACGCCCGCATCCACGAGGTGCGCGGCC
>JBCNOX010000012.1:0-24477 GCA_039593645.1 Pseudoduganella sp. | reverse complement strand
AAAGTAAGGGCTGGCATTAAGCCGTTTTACTTTTATGGAGAAATAGTCCTATGTACGTGCACGTCCCCGCCCCCGACGCCCCTGCCGCAGCCGAAATGACCTTCCACCACAAGATTTCTATTTTTCTGAAGGATTCCAACGCCTACGGCAACACCTATTTCGCGCGCTATTTCGAATGGCAAGGCGTTTGCCGGGAGAAGTGGTTTTATGAATGTATTTCCCGCGACATGCTGCAGGAAGAGGGAGTATTTATTACGAAGCACGCCCAGAATGATTACCTGCACGAGACTTTCCCGTTCCAGGAAGTCACCTGCGAGGTGAATACTTACGACGTAAGGAAATGCTCGTTCTGGCTCGAGTTCCGTTTCTATGCCGACGGCAACCCGGTCTCGGTAGGCCGGCAGCAGATCGTATTCGCCAACCACGCGAAACAGATCAGTGCGCTGCCCGAGCTGGTACTGAAGCGCATCAAGCGCTATGCGCTGAGATAATAGCTGCCCAGCCCGTGTCACACTTGGGGTGTGACCCCAAGGTGTGACACGGGCCCAGCCGTTAGCGCGATGCGGCGATCCAGGCGTCGACTTTGGATTCCAGCAGGGCGAGGGGGACGGTGCCGTCACCCAGTACGATGGCGTGGAACTTGGCCAGCGTGAACTTGCTGCCCAGGGCCTTCTCGGCCTTGGCGCGCAGTTCCTGGATTTTCAGGGCGCCGGTTTTGTACGCCAGTGCCTGCGCCGGCCACACCATGTAGCGTTCGGTCTGGTTGCGCGCGACGCTTTCATCGCCGAGGGTTTCGGTCATGTATTTGATCGATTGCTCGCGCGTCCAGCCTTTGGCGTGCATACCGGTGTCGACCACCAGGCGCACCGCGCGCAGCATTTCGTCGTTCAGGTGGCCAAAGTATTGGGCCGGATCTTCGTACAGGCCCATTTCCTTGCCCAGGGTTTCGGCATACAGCGCCCAGCCTTCGGTGAAGGCGGTGTTGCCGCCGAACTTGCGGAACTTCGGCATGTCCAGTTCCTGCATCAGGGCGATGTGGAAGTGGTGGCCTGGCTTGCCTTCGTGCAGGAACAGGGTGTTCATGCCGGTGCTGCCGTACTTGGTCGGGTCGGTCACCACGGACCAGAACACGCCAGGGCGCGAGCCGTCCAGTGCGGGCGCGGTGTAGTGGTCGGAGGCGGTATCGCGGCTCAGTTCTGGCTCCAGGCGCAGGTCCAGCTTGGCTTTCGGAATCAGGGTGAACATGGCTGGCAGCTTGGTGTCCAGCAAGTCGTTCAGCTTATGGTACACGGCCTGCACTTCCTCTTCCGTCTTGAACGGGAAGAACTTCGGCTGCTGCGCCACCCAGGTCGGCAGGCCGGCGGCCGGGCCGTGGTAGCCCAGTTTCGGGCCCAGCTTGGCGTATTCGGCCTGGATGCGCGCGACTTCGCGCAGGCCGGTCTGGTGGATCTCCTCGGCAGTCTTGCTGGTGGTGGTGGAATCGGCGATGCGCACCTTGTACCAGGCGTCGCCGTTCGGCAGGGCGCTCCAGCCGGTGCTGGTGCGGCAGGCCGGAATGTATTCCTTCTCCACGAAGGCGGACAGTTTGGCCAGCGCAGGATTCAGCTTGTCGGCTACGGTGGCGCGGTAGGCGGCGGCCAGGCGCTGCTTGTCGGCGTCGCTGAAGCTGGCCGGGAACTTGGTCACCGGCGTGAAGTAGATATTCTTTTCAGGCGTTTCGCTGACCAGCTTCTGGAATTGCGGCAGCGCGGCAACCATGATGGCTTTCGGCTGCGTGATGCCCTTGGCCATGCCTTCCTTCATATTGGCGATGGCCTGGTCGATCCAGGCTGGCAGCTGGTTCAGGCGGTTCAGGTAAGCTTCGTATTCCTTGACCGTGGTCAGCGGCTGCGACGCATCGCCGCCGGAGAAATTGGCCAGGGTGACCGGCATGCTGCTCATATGCTCGATCGGCAGCAGGTGTTCAGGGTACGGCTCGTAGGCCAGGTAAGTCTTCAGCTCGAACGCCATCACGTCGTAGCTGATACGGTCGCTGCGATTCAGCTGCGCGCGCGGAATCGCCTGCAGGCGCTTGGTGAACGTGCGGTACAGGTCGAACTGCCTGGCGCGCGAGGCCGGCCAGATGGCGGTGCCGATCTGGTCGTCGAAACGGTTGTCGCCGTTCTGGGTTGCGCCTACCGGATCGAACTTGGCGATGGCATCGTAGTACTCGTCGGCCAGCGCCCAGAACTGCTTTTTGGCTGCCTCATTGCTCTTGGCGGGAGCCTTCTCCACTGCGGCCGGCTTGGCCGCGGCAGCATTGGCGTGGACTGGGGCATAAGCCAGCAAAACGGCGGCCGCCAGCGCGCCGAGGGTAATACGATGTTTCATTTGTCTTGGTCCGGGTAAATGAAGGAGCGACAAGCATAGCCGAGCAAGGCCGCTGCTACAATGTTGCAAGATCGCTAAACTGGAGGGAGGAAGCCGCATGTCGTATCCGCACATCGTCCGTCAGGCTGCCGCACGGGAAGCCGAAGGCACGTTCTCGCATCCATGGAATCCCGATTCCGAGATCAGCGGCGCGCAACTGTCGCGCATGGCGGGGCTGAAGCGCACGGGCGTCAGCATCGGCCGCATCAAGCCGGGCAAGGAGTCGTTCGCCTACCATCTGCATCATAACGAGGAAGAGTGGGTGTATATCCTGTCGGGGCGAGGCATTGCGCATATCGATGGCGAGGATTATGAGCTGGCGCCGGGCGACTTCGTCGGCTTTCCCGCGCCGTCCAAGGCGCACCAGATGATCAACCGCGGCAGCGAGGACCTGGTCTACCTGATGGGCGGCGAGAACCTGGAGTGCGAGGTGGCGGACTTCCCGGCGCTTGATCGCCGCATGGTGCGCACCGGCGACAAGATCAAGGTGTACAAACTCTCGGAAGGCAAAGACTTCGGACCGCTATGACTAAATTCCTGGCAATCACAATCGCTGCCGCGACGATGGCGGGATGCGCGGCGCCGCCGGCGCAGCACGGCTGCGCTGCGGAGAAGTTCGAGAGCTTCCTGCCGCGCTACATGAGCGACCGCCAGTTCGCCATGGGCCGGACAGTGTTCCCGCTGGAATCGCTCGAGACGTTGGAAGAAAAGAAAACGCTGGTAACGCGCGAGCAGTTCGCGGCTTCAACGCTGTTGGCGGATCTGATCAGGGCCGACCACCTGTCGACGAAGCAGCACGCAACGCCAGGTGGAATGGAGCTGAACGTGTTCCGCCCCGATTCCGATTCGCTGGTGTACTACTACCGCTTCCGCCAGCAGGACGGCTGCTGGTACTTGTGGCAGTTCGAGGATTCGTCGCTCTGAGGCTGTCGTGCGCTTACGCGGCGTCCAGCGACTCCGCGCCGGTCATCAGCGATTCCACCGCGCGCTCGAACAGCGGCGAGTATTCCATCGGACGCAGGCTGCCATCGCGCATGGCCGCCAGCAGCGCAGCGCGTGAATATACCAACGGCGTGGAATGGTCCGGCGCCGTGAACAGGAAGCCTGCATTGCGCGGCGCGACTGCACCGAGGCGCAGCGGCACATAGCTGTCGCCGGACTGCAGTTCAAAGCCGTTGCCGGCCTGCGCCCACTGCAGCCATTCATCTTCGTAGCTGGTTACCGGCGCCAGCGCCGGGTCGGGCTGCACCGTGGCCAGGATGCCGTGCAGCGCGAACTCGGCCCTGAACTGGGCCTGCCCGGGCAACGCATCGGCATGCGTGGAGGCCACCAGCCCTGGCTGTCCGGCATCGATGGCGGCGAAGCGTTCGCGCAAGGCCGCCACATTCATGCGCGGCGTGGTGGGCATCGGCATATTGTTGGACAGCACATCCATGTGCAGCGACACCAGCTGGTCCAGCGCCGCCTGCGCATCCGCTTCGCTCATGCCGATCGCTGCCAGGCCGGCGCGCAGCTCGCGGCCCAATGCCGGCAGCATTTTCATCAGCACGGAGCGTTCTTCCGGCAGGATCTTCTCCTGCGCGCTCCACACCAGTTCCGGCAGCAGCCTGCCGTAATCCTGCTCGCGGCCATAGGTATGCACCATCACCTGCGCCCAGGTGCCGGTGATGAAATCCATCATGCGGCGGTCGACATTGACCGACTCGAGCTGGCTGCGCAAGTTATCGGCCAGCGATGCCAGGAATGGCGCCACCTTCACGGCGCGTTCGAAGGCAGGCATGGCGCGGTGCACGACCGGGTCGCATTCGCGCAGCAAGCCGGCAATGAAGCCGTCCAGTTCCAGGCTGGCATCGGCAAATACGGAAGCGTCGTGCTCGTACTGCTGCAGCACCTGGTTGACCAGCCGTTCCACTTCGCCCTGCAGCGGCTGCATCAATGGCGACTCGGCGCCGATGCCGACAGCGGCGCTGCCAATGCGGTCCAGCAGGTGGCGCGCCGGCAGGTGGGCGCCCTGCAGTACCGCCAGGTCTTTCAGTGCCGCGCGCAGGAAAGGCGAATGCAGGCGGCACAGTTGCACGCGTATGGGTTTCGGAAGCTGTTCGTCGTTCAGGATGAATTCGAACAGCAGGCCGACCAGTTCCACCACGATGCGTTCCGAGCCATGCGGCAGGTTGGCCATCCGGTCGAGCAGGGCCAGCGGCGGTTGCAGGCCGCTGGCGGCATGCTCGCGCTGCAGCTGGCGCAGGGCGGTATCGAGCTGCACGCGCAAGGTGCTTTGCGGCTGCGGCGCGCTGCGGCGGACGCCGGATGGATTGAACATGCTGAAGACCAGCTCCTGCAGTTCCGGCTTGGACGGCACGTTTGGCTGCCCCTGCAGGATGCTCGGCGGCTCCTGCCGGATTTCCTGCTGTACCGCGCCCAGGCGCGCCACGCGCTGGCGCATGGCGAGGTCGACGTCGGCCTGCCCGGTGGCGGCGCGTTGCCAGGCCAGGCGTTCCTGCTCAAGGCGGTTCAGCGCCGAAGGTCGCGCCACCAGGCGCGAGCGGATGCCGCGCGATTCGAATACTTCGCGCAGGCGGGTGTAGAAGTCGCCCAGCTCCGCGGTCATGGCTTGCGACAGGGTGTCGAACAGCAGCTTGCTCTGCGCCTCGTCCGCCACCATGGCGTGCAGCGCATCGTACAGGGAGCGCGCCAGCAGGTAAGGGCGGAACGGGTTTTCGCGTTCGCGCACTTCGCTGTCGCCATGCATCTGGGCGATGATCAGGTTCAGGTGGCCCAGACTGAGTTCGTCGGCGTCGCGCAGCTTCAGCAGCAGGCGCTCGACTTCGATCTGGCGCGTCACGACTTCGTCGTCGATCAGCGTCAGGGTATCTGCGCGGAAGTCATGCAAGCCGGTACGCAGGTCGGTGTGCATGGTCTGCATGGCGCGCGCCAGCAGGCCGGCATAGGAACGTTCCATGCGCGCGCGCAAGGCGGCGCCCTGTTCGCGCAGGAAGACGCGGCAAGCTCCGGCCAGGCGCTGCTCGGCCGTCGGCGCCGTGCGCAGGGCTTCACCCAGGACTTCGTCGGCCTGGTCGGTCATCCGTTTGCACAGTGTCGCAAAACCGGTTTGCGCTTCTTCCAGGGCGAGTGCAAGCACCCTTTTCAACGTTTGCATATGCCTAGATTCTATCCAAATGTTGCACCCAAGAGTCAACAATTTAACGGTCAAAAGTGTGTCAAAATGCAATTTTGACCGGAGTTTCCTGCAATGCGTATCCGTATCGCGCTAGTTGCTGCCATGATGTTAACCGCAATGTCGGCCCGGGCCGATGTCAGCCTGGTGGGCACCCTGAAGGAGAGGGCCCTGTTGTCGGTCAACGGCGGCGCGCCCCGCACTTTCCCGGTTGGGGCAACGCTGCCTGATGGTAGCAGACTGGTCGGCGTTACGTCGGGCGAAGCCACGATTGAGGATGGCGGCAAGCGCTATACCATCCGCCTGGGCGAGTTCGCGGCATCCAAGTCGAATGGCGGCGGAAATTCGATGGTGCTGTCGCCCGATATGAACGGCCACTATTCCGTGGCGGGCGAAATCAACGGCTTTCCGGTGAATATGATGCTCGATACCGGCGCCACGCTGGTGTCGATTCCTGCCGCGCTGGCAGGCAAGATGGGCATCGACTACAAGAACAAAGGCCGCCGCGCCTTTACCCAGACGGCGGCCGGCACGGCGCCGGTGTGGATTGTCAAACTGGATAAGGTGAAGGTTGGCGAATTCGAATTCGCCAACGTGGACGGCTCCATCAACGAAGCCGGTCTGGGCGTGATCCTGCTCGGTAACTCGGTGCTCAAGCGGCTTGATATGAAGACTGAGTCCGGCCTTCTGACGCTGACAAAGCGTTTCTAGCGTATAGCGCCGCCACCACGTCCGACTGGGTCACGATGCCGGCAAAGCGGTCTTCGTGATCGAGCACCGGGATGTGGTGGAAGCCCGAATCGGCCATCAGCGGTACCAGCTCGGTGATCGGCGTATCGACCTTCGCGGTGCGTGGGTGCTTGACCATGATCTGCCCTACCACCTCGGGCTTCTCCGAATGCGTGGTGCCCGAAGGACGCAGGAAGTCGCGCAGCTGGCGGCGCATGCCATGGTAGTCGTCCAGCCCGCCGTGGGTCATGAAGTCGCTGGTAGTGACAATGCCGATCACGCGCCGCACCCGGTTCAGCACCGGCACCGCTGCAATGCGGTGCGCGCGCATTTCGCGCCAGGCGTCGGCCAGCGGCGTGGCAAATTCCGCCGTCACGACGTCTTTCGACATGATGTCGCCGCAGGTGATGATGCCGAAGCGGCGCTGGTAAGCACGCATCTCCGTTTTCAGGAACAGTTCTTCCAGGTCGTCGCGGCTGATGTCCAGCTCCTGGTTGTACTGGCGCAGCACGGCGTCCAGGTCTTCCGGCTGGAAGCCGAAGCGCACCGTCGGCACCTCGTCTTTGGTGGCATGCGGATTCGGATGCACGAGCTGCTGGCTGTGCGGATAGCGGCGTCCGGTCAGGTTGTTGTAAACGACTGCCGCCAGCACGATCAGCACGCAGTCCAGCAGCACCGGACCCAAAGGCAAGCGGTAGCCCATGGCATGCACCGCCGGGCCGCCGATCACCATCATCAACGCCGTAGCGCCGCCGGGCGGATGCAGGCAGCGCAGCGCAAACATGGCGGCAATCGCCAGCGGCGTGGCCAGGGCAGCGGCCAGTGGTCCGGGGCCGAAGAGCTGCACGCATGCCACGCCCATCAGGCCGGAAACGACGTTGCCGCCAACGACGGCCCAAGGCTGCGCCATCGGGCTGGCGGGAAGGCAGAACAGCAGCACGGAAGAGGCGCCGATGGGCGCCACCAACCACATGGCGTTATCGCCCAGCAGGTAGTGGGCGACGAAGCTGGTTATCAAAAGGCCAAGCAGGGCGCCGGCACTGGCACGCAAACGCTGGCGCTGGCTGGTATTGCTGCGGGCGGGAAGCAGGGATAGAAGCACGGATTTCAGCATCCGGCCATTATCCCACTCCTGGCTGTGACTCTCAGCCACCCGCCCCGTGCGACACCAGGTCAAGCGGCAGGCTGGTGGTGTACTTGATCTGCTCCATCGAGAAGGCGGACGACACGCCGGTCAGCTGGGCAGCTTTGATCAGCTTCTTGTAAAAACGGTCATACCCTTCGATATCGGTGGTCACCACCTTCAGCAGGTAGTCGATATCGCCGCTCATGCGGTGGAATTCCTGCACTTCGGGCAGCGCCACCACGGCGGCGGCAAACTTCGCCAGCCATTTCTCGTCGTGCTGGCTGGTGCGCACGCTGACGAACACGGTTACCGGCAAGCCCGCCTTGCGGCGGTTGATGATTGCCACCCGACGGTCGAAATAGCCATCCTCCTCCAGCCGCTTCAGGCGCTTCCAGCATGGCGTGGTCGACAGGCCAACCTTTTCCGCCAGCTCAGCCACGGACAGCGTGCCATCCACCTGCAGTGCCCCCAGTATCGCGTAATCGTAGCGGTCGAGATCGTTCATTTTTACTTATATCGATATTTGGAATGGTTATTCTACATTAAGGCCTGTTTGAGGTAATTTTGGAATGTCTGATTCACAGCCAGTTCGTAAACTATTGGGTATGAGCAAAGAAATCTATCTCGACGGGAATGCCACCACCTGCGTGCTGCCGGCCGCCATCGACGCGGCGGTGCAAGCCATGCGTGATTGTTTCGGCAATCCCAGCAGCACCCACGCGACCGGCCTGAAGGCCAAGGCCCTGATGGATACCGTGCGCCAGCGCGCCAAACGCCTGCTGGGCGTGGGCGGTGGCCGCATCATGTTCAATAGCGGCGCCACGGAAGGCATCCAGACCGCCGTGTTGTCGGCGCTGTGCGCACTGCGCGAACGCCGCGAGCGCGGTGAAGCCATCGGCAGCCTGCTGGTGTACGGCGCCACCGAACACAAGGCTGTGCCGGAAGCGCTGGCGCACTGGAACCGTTTGCTGGGCCTGGGCCTGGAACTGAAAAAGCTGCCCGTTGACGGCGACGGCCGCCATGACCTGGCCGCACTGCGCGCCCTGGCGCCGCAAGCCGCCTTCGTCTGCACCATGGCTGCCAATAACGAAACCGGTGTGGTGTCCGACCTGGCCGGCATTGGGGCTGTTCTGGTGGGCAGCAACGCCCTGTGGATGGTCGATTGCGTGCAGGGGCTTGGCAAGCTCCCGCTGGACCTCGGCAACACGCGCATCGACTACGCGCCATTTTCCGGCCACAAGCTGTATGCGCCAAAAGGCATCGGCATGCTGTACGTGCGCGAAGGCGCGCCATACACCCCGCTGGTGATGGGCGGCGGCCAGGAAGCGGGCCTGCGCTCGGGCACCGAAAACATGGCGGGCATTGCGGCGCTGGGCGCCGTGCTGGCCGCGCTGGAAGAGGGCGGCACCTTCCGCGCACCCGCCGAGCTGTACGGCTTCCGCGAGAAGCTGGCCGCCAGCCTGCGCGCCGCGTTCCCCGGCATCGTATTCAATGCGCCGTTCGACAAGGCGCTGCCAACCACCCTGAACTTTTCCGTGCCCGGCTTGTCGAGCAAGGAACTGCTTGACGTGTTCGACGCCGCCAATGTCCGCGTCAGCGCCGGCAGCGCATGTTCCGCCGCCAAGGCCGCACCAAGCTATGTGCTGGATGCCATGGGCCTGCCGGGCTGGCGCAGCAGCAGTGCGGTACGCATGTCCTTCGGCCCGCTGGCCAGCGAAGAAATCATCAACGAAGCCTGCGCGCGCATCGAGCGCTGCGGCCAGGCGCTGCGTGCGGCGGGCCTGCTGGATGCGCCGGGCGCAGCAGCAGACGTGCCGCAAGGCGTGCTGCAACTGAGCCTGGCAGGCAACCACACCTGGCTGCTGCTGGACGCGCCGTCGCGCCAATGCATCGTGATCGATCACCAGGCCGAACTGGGTGAGCGTATCGACAGCCTGCTGCGCAGCCATGGCTATCAGGTCGCTGCGCGCTTCAGCACGCACGGCGATGCTTCATGGCCGGCGGATAGCGAGAGTCTTTCGTTCGGCGCACACACGCTGCGCCGCCTGGCGCTGGGTTCGGGCCAGCAGGCCTACCTGCTGTGCAGCGGCGCTAAAGCCGATTACGCCTTTACCGGCCAGGCGCCGTTGCACGCGCTGGAGGGCAGGCTTCCCGACGATACCCTGGTGTGCCCTGGCCGCGAAGAATTGAACCCCTGCTGCACCAGCCTGCGCGCCGAAGCGCAAGGCGCCGCTGCAAGCGCGGACCTGAATATGGACAGCATCGCCCTGGCACGCCTGCTGGAAGCGCACCCGCAAGCGGTGCTGGTGGACGTGCGTGAAGTGTACGAGCAGGCCGCCTGCATCCCGGGCGGCCGGTCGGCGCAAAGCGTGCCGCTGAGCCGCCTGGCAGCTTTCGTACCAGGCTGGCTGAATGCGGCGGAACAGCCGCCGCTGGTGTTCTTCTGTCGCAGCGGTAACCGCAGCGCCAAGGCCGCGCAATGCCTGCGCCGCCTCGGCTATCGAAACGCTTTCAGCCTGGGCGGAGGAATTGCCCTGGCATCGCCGGCACTGGCGCTGGCTGCATGATTTTGTGAGGTTGTATCCTGCTTGCGGCGGCCCCTCGGGCCGCCGCTTTTTTTTACAGCTTCATTTCCAGCATCGCGCGGACCAGGACGCTGGTTGGGGTGATGGTGGTGTCGCTGCGTCGTCCGGTCGCTTCGATATAGGACGACTGCGTCAGGTTATCCTGGTGCAGCATGTTCGATGCCGACAGGCGCAGCTGGGTCTTTGGCGTGAATTTCCACAAGCCGTACAGGTCCAGCGCACGCTTCGGCACGGAATAGGCGTACTGCCGTTCGGAGATGCGGACTTCGCCGCCGCCCTGGTAGCTGTAGGAACCGCCGAGCGTCAGTGGCAGCTTGTCCAGCTTCCAGTCGGCGCCGATGGTGCCGCTGATCGGCACCTGCTGGTCCAGGCGGTTGTTCGGTCCAGGCACCGTGTCGAGCTTCGACCAGCTACGGGTCAGGTTGGCGCGCATCTCGACCCCTGGAGCTTCCTTCATGATCGAGCGCAAAGGCAGCTTGGCTTCCAGCTCGATGCCGTAGGTGTCCGCGGTGCCCGCGTTGACCGGGCGCGAAACCCATACGCCGTCGATCAGGTCCACGCGGCGGCGCGTGATGTCTTCGATGCGGCGCGCGTAGGTGCTGGCCGATAGCAGGCCGCCGCCTTCGCCGAGGTAGTGCTCGAATGCCAGGTCCAGGCCCCAGGCCAGTTCCGGCTTCAGGTTCGGGTTGCCCATCGAATCCGGCGAAGTCGAGCTGTTGTTGTTGGAAGTGAAGCGGCGCGGGATCAGGTCGCCCACGCCCGGCGCCTTGTAGGTGCGGGTCAGGCCGAAGCGCACCTGGTCCTTCTTCTTCTCGCCCAGTTTGTACAGCGTCTGGAACAGCGGGCTCAGTACGCTGGAATTGTTGTCGATGCTGCCGTAATCGGTGCCGGTGCTCTGGATGTTTACGCCTTCCCAGCGCAGGCCGAAATAGACGGACCAGCGGTCGGTCACATTCCATTCATCCTGTGCGTAGGCGGCGAGGCGCGTAACGTCGGCGGAATAGACTTCATCGAGGTTCTGCGGCGTGGTGCCGGCCGGTGCGCGCAGGTATTGCTCGCGCTGGATGCGGTCTTCATCGCGCTTGCTGTAGCCGACGTCCCAGCCGGTCGCCAGCGCGTGGCCAGGAATCAGCGGGCTGGAATACTTGCCGGTGCTGGTAAAGCCCTTGTCGGTCGACTCGGAAGTCACAGTGCGGCTGCGCTCGAACAGGGTGCCGGTCTGCAGGTTCGGCGCTTCCACGTTGCGGTGGTTGTAGTTCAGGCCTGCTTTCATATCGAGCTTGGCGCCGTTGGCCAGCGGGCGCGCCCAGCTCAGGTCCGTGCGGAACAATTCCATGTCGGCCTTGATGTCCTGGTCCAGGGCGCTGAACATCGGCTCCGCGCCGTACACGGTGGTGATGCGTTCCGTGTTGTGGGCGCGGAAGCGGTTGACCGCGATGAAGCTCTGCGAGGTGATCACATCGCCCGGCTTGATCGCGTAGTTGATGCGCGGCGCCAGGTTGAAGTTGCGGAAATAGCCATCGCTGGCAGCTTCACCCTGGCGCAGCAGGGGCGCGGCGCCGCTGGCTTCGGTGACGGTGCGGCTTGGGCGGTCGAAGTCGCCGTGCAGGAAGCCGCCGCCGATCGAATACGACCATGGCCCCTTGCGGTCCGACATCTGCAGGTTGACGCTGGCGCCGGGCTGGCCGTTGTCCGCTTGCAGGCCGGCTTTGATTTCGGTCTGCGCCGTGGAGATGGCTTTCTTCAGCACGATGTTGATGCCGCCGGCAATCGCCTGGGTGCTGAATTCCGCGGTGGCGGCACGCATGACTTCGATGCGCTCGATCATGTCCGGCGTCAGCGAATCGAGCGAGAAGCCCGGTGGCGCAGGTTCGCCATTCAGCATGATCGAGGTGTAGCCGCTGCCCAGGCCGCGCATGCGGATATTGCCGCCGCGCCCCTGCACGCCGTCCAGGGTGATACCGGGCAGGCGCTTGAGCACTTCGCCGATGCTGGTGTCGCCGTTTTTCAGGATTTCTTCCTGCGTCACCACGATCTTGGTGGCGGTGTCGTTGCGGCGGATATCCGTTGCCGCGCTACCCTTGATTTCAACCTTGGGCGTGACTTTGTCGGAAGCTTCCTGCTCTTGTGCGTAAGCGCAGTTGAGTGCCTGGACAACAAGGAGGAGAGGCAGGGCGATGTTCTTCATGCAAATGGCGGTGGCTTTTTGGAAAACGTAGCAGGATACACCGCCCACACGACAGCTGGCAGGTAATTGGGCGCCAGTTACAAAGGGATAACAAACCTGCTGCCCGCAGCCCAGCCATCTTTCGTTTTATCTTTCGTGTTGACATCAATGCTTTCGATGTGGTTTGATAATTTCTTTCGAAAGTGGGGGCGATCTTGCGAATTGATGGGCTGAAGCGCCTGGCTGCGCTGGGCATGATGGTGTTTGCGGCGCTCAGCGCCCAGGCGGCAGCGCCGCGCTTTGCGGTCGTGCAAGACCGGTTCGAGCTGGATGGCAAGCCGTATGTCATCCGCGCCGGCGAAATGCACTATGCCCGCATCCCGCGCGCCTTCTGGCGCGAACGCTTGCAGCAGGCGCGCGCCATGGGCCTCAACACCATCACCACGTATGTGTTCTGGAACCTGCACGAGCCGGAGCCGGGCCGCTTCGACTTCAGCGATAACCTGGACCTGGCGGCATTTGTCCGCACGGCGCAGGACGTGGGCCTGAACGTGGTGTTGCGTCCTGGCCCTTACGTCTGCGCAGAACTGGACTTCGGCGGCTTCCCGGCCTGGCTGTTGCGCACCCCCGGCCTGCGCGTACGCAGCATGGATCCGCGCTTCCTCGACGCGACCGCGCGCTACTTCAAGCGCGTGGCGCAGGAGGTGGCGCCATTGCTGTCCTCGCGCGGCGGTCCGATCCTGATGACGCAGGTGGAGAACGAATACGGCTCCTACGGCGATGACCGCGAATACATGGCCGCCGTCCAGAAGCAGATCCGCGAAGCGGGCTTCGACACTCCCCTGTTCACGTCCGACGGGCCCGACCCGACGCTGCTCGATCGCGGCACCCTGCCTGGCGTGACGGCCGTGGTCAATTTCAATGGCAATGTCGATGACGTCAAGGAAGCCTTTGCGCAGCTTGCCGCCTTCCGCCAGAACGTGCCGCGCATGGCCGGCGAGTACTGGGCCGGCTGGTTCGATCACTGGGGCGAACGGCGCCACCAGACCAGTCCCAAGCTGGCCGCCGACGCGGTGGACTGGATGCTGGGGCAGGGCATCTCCTTCAACCTGTACATGGCGCATGGCGGCACCAGCTTCGGCTGGCAGCCCGGCGCCAACAGTTCGGGCAATGTCTATCAGCCCGACACCACCAGCTACGACTATGATGCGGCGATCGACGAAGCCGGCCGGCCAACGCCAAAGTTCTTCGCCATCCGCGACGCCATCGCGCGCCACCTGCCGCCCGGCGAGCGCTTGCCAGAACTGCCCAAGACCACCGGCACCATCGCCGTGCCGCGCTTCACACTGGACGAATCGGCAGCGCTGGTCGACTCCTTGCCAAAGCCGGTCGCATCGCGCCTCGCGCGCAATATGGAGGCATATGGACAGGGCTACGGATTCATCGTCTACCGCAAGCGCTTTGCCGAAGGCGCGAAGGGCAAGCTCGATCTCGGCGCAGTGCGCGACTACGCCCATGTGCTGGCGGACGGCACGACCTTTGCCACGCTTGACCGCCGCCGCAATGAGAACGCAACGGAGATCGACCTCAATGCCGGCAGCACGCTGGACGTGGTGGTAGAGAATATGGGCCGCATCAACTTCGGCCCGATGCTGGCAGACGAACGCAAGGGACTCACGCGTCCCGTAACGCTGGCCGGCAAACCGCTGCTCGATTGGGAAGTCTTCCCGATGCCGCTGGCCGACCTGTCGACCTTGCGCTTCAAGCGCGGGGCACCTGCACGGCAAGGCCCCACTTTCTGGCGCGGCCATTTCCGCACCGATGCCCAGGGCAGCACCTTCCTCGATACGCGTGCACTCGGCAAGGGCCATGTATGGGTCAACGGCCATCACCTCGGCCGCTATTGGCGCGTGGGCCCGCAACAGAGCCTGTTCCTGCCCGCACCTTGGCTGCGCAAGGGCGACAACGAAATCATCATCCTCGACCTTGATGGCGCGGCGGAAGCGCCAACTGTGCAAGGCTTGCGCGATCCCGTTTTCGGCACGCCAGGTTAGCAAACAAATTCGTGCTCTTGCCGAGGTGAAATTCGGGGCAGCAGAATGCGCTGATCCGTAACGGACCCATATGTACGCTAGCGAACAGTCGCATGTCGTGCGCCCGCATAACATTGCTTGGAACATACTGCCGGTCTGCACGGCAATTCCAAGAATAAGTGTGAGGCCTCCCCTTGAAAGAGCATCCTTTTTTATGGCCGGCAGCAACTGTCGGATTCAAGGAGTCGGAATCGGGATCCCTGGAAAAGGGGACTGGTGAGGACGACGATCTGCCGTTGCGCGGTGAGCTGTTCAGCGCGCAACAAATGGAGCAGCATGGCCGGGCACTCGCAGCAAGCCACGAACTCAGCAAGCGCAGCGGCGGTGACCGCCTGCTTGCAAGGCTGAGTGAAAACGAAGCGCTGATCGGTTCCACCTGCGAAGGCTTGACCGAAGCGGTCAAGGAAGGACGGCAGGTCACGCCCGCATCGGAATGGCTGCTCGACAATTTTTACCTGATCGAAGACCACATCCGCACGGCACGGCGCCACCTGCCTAAAGATTACAGCAAGGAGTTGCCGCGGCTGGCCAAAGGCGCGCCGGACGGCACGCCGCGCGTGTACCAGATCGCGCTGGAAATCATCGCCCACGGCGACGGCCGCGTGGACCCGGAAAGCCTGAGCCGCTTCGTCGAAGCCTATCAGGAAGTGGCCACGCTGAAGTTGGGCGAGTTGTGGGCCATTCCCATCATGCTGCGCCTGGCGCTGATCGAGAACCTGCGCCGCGTGGCGGCGCGCGTTGCGGAGAACCGCTTCCAGCGCGACCTGGCGAACAGCTGGGCCGACCAGATGGTGGAAATCGCCGAAAAGAACCCGAGCGGCTTGATCTTGCTGGTGGCGGACATGGCGCGCTCCGATCCGCCGATCACCAGCGCCTTCGTGGCCGAACTGGCGCGCCGCCTGCAAGGGCAAAGCCCGGTGCTGACGCTGGCGCTGAACTGGATTACCTACCGCCTGGCCGAATCCGGCCAGACCATCGAGCAGCAGATCCAGGCTGAAATCCACCTGCAGGCTGCGGAGCAGGTGTCGATCGCCAACAGCATCGGCAGCCTGCGCTTCCTCGGCACCATGGACTGGCAGGAATTTGTCGAGACCATGAGCGTGGTCGAACAGACCTTGCGCCAGGACCCGGCCGGCATCTATCCCGACATGGATTTTTCCACGCGCGACCAGTACCGCCACTGCGTGGAGCGCATGGCGCGCTACTCGCCCGCGACGGAAGCGGAAGTGGCGCAGCAGGCGCTGGAACTGGCGCGCACGCGCGCCGCCGACCTCGACACGCGCCTGCATCATGTCGGCTACTACCTGGTGGGCGATGGCGCTCTGCTGCTGGAGCGCCAGGTCGGCGTGCGCCTGCCGCCCCTGCGTTCGCTGAAACGCACCATGCGCACTGCGCCGCTGCTGTCCTATCTGGGCGCGATTGGCGGGCTGTCGGTGACAGCTACCGCGCTGATGCTGGAACGCGCCTGGCGCGACGGCGTGCAGCCGTGGGCGCTGGTGGCGCTGGGCATCCTTGGACTGATGGGCAGCAGCCAGCTCGCGCTGGCCCTGGTCAACTGGGTCGCTACCCTGTTTGTCGAGCCGAAGCCTTTGCCGCGCATGGATTTTCGCAACGGCATTCCGTCCGACGCGCGCACCATCGTGGCCGTGCCATCCCTGCTGTTCAGCCGCGAGAATGTCGATGAACTGTGCGAGCAGCTTGAGGTGCGTTTCCTCGCCAACCGCGATCCCAACCTGCGCTTTTGCCTGCTGACCGATTTTGCCGATGCGCAGGAAGAAACCCTGCCAACCGATGCCGCGCTGACCGAACGCGCGGCTGCCAACATCGCACGGCTGAACCTGAAATACACGGAGGAGGGCGCGCCTGCGCCATTCCTGCTGCTGCACCGCCCGCGCCGCTGGAACGCTGCGCAGCGCGCCTGGATGGGCGAGGAGCGCAAGCGCGGCAAACTGTCCGACCTGAACCGCTTCATGCGTGGCGGCGCGCAGGATGCGTTCTCGCTGATCGTCGGCGATATCGACGACCTGCCTGCCTTCAAATATGTGATCACGCTCGATAGCGATACCCAGCTGCCGCGCGATGCCGCTCGCCAATTCGTGGCCACCATGCGCCATCCGCTCAACCTGCCGCGCATCGACCAGCGCCTGCGGCGCGTGGTGGCAGGCTATGGCATCCTGCAGCCGCGCGTGGCGGTCAGCCTGCCGAGCGAAGACGCCTCGCGCTACGAGAAGCTGTGCGGCGGCGAACCGGGCATCGATCCCTATACCCGCACCGTCAGCGACGTGTACCAGGACGTGTTTGCAGAAGGCTCGTTCATCGGCAAGGGCATCTACGACGTCGACGTGTTCGAAGAGATACTGGGCAAGCGCCTGCCGACCAACCGCATCCTGAGCCACGACCTGCTGGAAGGCTGCTATCTGCGCGCCGGCCTGTTGAGCGACGCGCAACTCTATGAGCATTATCCGGCGCGCTATCGCGATGACGTCAGCCGCCGCCAGCGCTGGATCCGCGGCGATTGGCAGCTGCTGCCCTGGCTGATGCGGCGCGTGCCGCTGGCGGGCGGCAAGCACGAAAGCAATCCGCTATCGGCGCTGTCGCGCTGGAAGCTGTTCGACAACCTGCGCCGCAGCCTGGTGGCGCCGGTATTGACCCTGTCGCTGCTGATGGCCTTTGCCGCCCTGCCGCACCCGTGGTTCTGGGCTTTGGCCGTGCTGGCGATTATCTTCCTGCCGCCGCTGGCCAGCGCCATTTACGACCTGCTGCGCAAGCCGGACGACACCTTGTGGAGCCAGCATGCGCCCGCGTCGCTGCGGCGCAGCGGCATGCAGTTCGCGCATGCCTTGCTGACGCTGGTGTTCCTGCCGTATGAAGCGTATGTCAGCCTGGATGCGATCGTGCGCACCGGCTGGCGCCTGCTGGTTTCGCGGCGCCGCCTATTGGAATGGCGGGCTTCCGGCTTGTCGAATTCCGGCACCAGCCTGGCCAGCAACTGGCGCACCATGTGGATCGCGCCGCTGCTGGCCTTGGGTGCCGGCACGGGACTGGCGGTGCTGCGTCCCCAGGCCGTCGAGGCGGCGCTGATTTTCGTCGCCGCCTGGTTTGTTTCGCCGATGGTGGCCTGGTGGATCAGCCTTCCCATCGCGCGCGTGCAGCGCGCGTTGAACGAGGACCAGAACCTGTTCCTGCACAAGCTGTCGCGCAAGACCTGGCTGTGGTTCGAGACCTTTGTCGGGCCGGAAGACAACTGGCTGCCGCCGGACAATATGCAGGAGCATCCGGCCCAGGTGGTGGCGCACCGTACTTCGCCGACCAATATGGGCATGGCCTTGCTGGCCAACCTGACCGCCTACGACTTCGGCTATATCACCGGCGGCCAGCTTGCGGCGCGCACCGCCAGCACGCTGGACAGCATGTCGCAGCTGGAACGGCACCAGGGCCACTTCTACAACTGGTACGACACCCAGTCGATGAAGCCCCTGCACCCGATCTATATTTCCACCGTCGACAGCGGCAACCTGGCCGGTCACCTGCTCACGCTGCAGGCTGGCCTGGTCGGTATCGCCGAACTGCCGATCGTGCACCCGAACCTGGCGCAAGGGCTGGCGACCACTTGCGCCCTGGTGCGCGAAGCCGCGGCCTCGGCCGGGATTGCGACGGAGCTCGTGGCGGCGCTGGAAGCCGCCATCGCCGCTCCGCCGCCGGCCTATCCACCGAGCCTGCGGCAGCAGCGCGCCTGGCTGGTGCGCGCTTGCGAAGGGGCGGAACATTTCCTGCGCCAGGCATCGGTGCCGCTCGACCCGCAAGTGGCGGCATGGGCCGGCGCGCTGCATAGCCAATGCCGCAGTGCGCTGGACGAGCTGGATGGCTTTGCGCCGTGGGTCACGGCGCAGACCGAAGCGCAATACGATACGACGCTGGACCGCGTGCCGACGTTGCGCGAGCTGGCAGGCTGGCCCTTGCCCGGCGCAGTGCCGAGCGACCTGGCGCCGGATGAGCGCGAACGCCAGCAGCAGCTGGCCGCGCTGGTGGAGCAGGGCGCGGCGCGCGCGCGCGAACGGCTCGATACGCTGAACCGCCTGTCGCACCAGGCCAACGAGTTCGCCCAGTGCGAATACGGCTTCCTTTACAACCCGACCACCAAGCTGCTGGCCATCGGCTATAACCTGAGCGAACGCCGGCTCGACGCCAGCTGCTACGATTTGCTGGCATCCGAAGTGCGGCTGGCCAGCTTCGTCGCCATCGCCCAGGGGCAGCTGCCTCAGGAGCACTGGTTCGCCATGGGGCGCCAGCTTTGCATCGTACATGGCCAGCCGGTGCTGCTGTCGTGGAGCGGCTCGATGTTCGAATACCTGATGCCGCTGCTGGTCATGCCGACCTATCCGAGCACGCTGCTGGACCAGACTTACCAGTCGGTGGTGGCGGCACAGGTGGAGTACGCGAAACAGCGCAACGTGCCGTGGGGGATTTCCGAATCGGGATACAACACCACCGACGCCGCGCTGAACTACCAGTACCGCGCCTTCGGCGTGCCTGGCATCGGCCTGAAGCGCGGCCTGGCGGAAGACCTGGTGGTGGCGCCGTATGCCACCATGCTGGGACTGATGGTCGACCCCGATACCTCCTGCCAGAACCTGCAGAAGATGGCGGGCATGGGCTTCATGGGCCGCTACGGCTTCTACGAGGCGATCGATTACACCGCGGCGCGCCTGCCGCGCGGCCAGCAATACGCCATCATCAAGTCCTTCATGGTGCATCACCAGGGCATGGGCTTCCTGGCGCTGAGCTACGTGCTGAACGACCGGCCAATGCAGCGCCGCTTTGAATCCGACCCGTTGCTGCAATCGGCCCTGCTGATGCTGCAGGAACGCAGCCCGCGCATCGGAGCCTTCCATTCGGCCAGCGCGGAGCAGGCCTCGGTGCGCAGTTCGGTGCCGGACCAGGCGGCCCCGATGCGCATCATGAGCCAGCACACGCCGCCGGTGCCCGAGACCCAGCTTCTTTCGAACGGCCGCTATCACGTGATGGTGAGCAGCGCGGGAGGCGGGTACAGTCGCTGGAACAACCTGGCCGTCACGCGCTGGCGCGAAGACAGCACGCGCGACAACTGGGGCCAGTTCTGCTACGTGCAGGACGTGGAGGATGGCGCCGTCTGGTCCACCACCTTCCAGCCGACCCAGGCCGAGCCGAAGCGGCTGGAAGTGATCTTCTCCGAAGGCCGGGCCGAATTCCGCCGCAGCGACAACGACATTGAACTGTACACGGAAATCGTGGTGTCGCCGGAAGATGATATCGAAATGCGCCGTACGCGCATTACCAACCACTCCGATCGCCGCCGCATCATCGAGATCACCAGCTTTGGCGAAGTGGTGATGGCGCCGGCGCCGGCCGACAACGCGCACCAGGCGTTCAGCAAGCTGTTCGTGCAGACCGAGATCGTCGAGGACGAAAGCGCCATCCTGTGCACGCGCCGCCCGCGCGGCAAGGACGAGAAGACGCCGTACCTGCTGCATGTGATGACGGTGCATGATGCACAGGTGCAGCAAGTGTCGTACGAAACCGACCGCGCGCGCTTCATCGGCCGCGGCAACACGCCGCAACTGCCGCTGGCGGTGCAGGAACCGGGGCCGCTGTCCGGCAGCCAGGGTTCGGTGCTCGATCCGGTGGTGGCGATCCGCTACCGCATTGCACTGGAGCCGGGCCAGGTGTCGGTGATCGACGTGGTCACCGGCATGACCGAAACGCGCGATGCGGCCCAATACCTGATCGACAAATACCAGGACCGCCACATGGCGGACCGTGTGTTCGAACTGGCGTGGACGCACAGCCAGGTGGTGCTGCGGCAGTTGAACGCCAGCGAGGCCGAGGCGCAGTTGTACGTGCGGCTGGCCAACCATGTGATCTATCCGAATGCGGCACTGCGCGCTGACCCCGGCATCCTGGTGCGCAACCAGCGCGGGCAGTCGGGTTTGTGGGCGTACGCGATCTCAGGCGACCTGCCGATCGTGCTGATGGAAATCCGCGACGCCGCCAATATCGAACTGGCGCGCCAGCTGGTGCAGGCGCACGCCTACTGGCGCCTGAAAGGACTGGTGGTGGACCTTGTGATCTGGTACGAAGACCGCTCCGGCTATCGCCAGGCGCTGCACGACCAGATCATGGGGCTGATCGCCTCGGGCCTTGACGCCCAGGCCATCGACCGGCCGGGCGGCATTTTCGTGCGCCCGACCGAGAGCATCGCTCCGGAAGACCGCGTACTGCTGCAGACTGTGGCGCGCGCGGTGCTGAGCGACGAGCGCGGCACGCTGGCCGACCAGCTGAAGCGCGGCGTGCCGCCGACACTGCGCATGCCGCCGCTGCTGGCGGAGCCGCGTGCCGAAGCGCTTGAACGCGAGCGCGATGTTGTGGCGGGCGTGCCCTTGCCGGACGACCTGATCCTGGTGAACGGGTTTGGCGGCTTCACGCGGGACGGCAAGGAATACGTGATTGCCAGCGGCGCAGGCAAACGCACGCCGCTGCCGTGGTCGAACGTGATTGCGAACGCGCAGTTTGGCAGCGTGGTGTCGGAGAGCGGCCAGGCCTATACCTGGCAGGAGAACGCCCATGAATTCCGCCTGACGCCGTGGCATAACGATCCGGTGTCGGACCTGAGTGGTGAAGCCTTCTACCTGAGGGATGAACAGAGCGGCCGCTTCTGGTCGCCGTGCGCCTTGCCGGCGCCGGGCGCCGGCAGCTACCTGACGCGTCACGGCTTCGGCTATTCCTCGTTCGAGTACGCGGAAGCAGGTATCGGCAGCCGCATGACCACCTTCGTGGCGCTCGATGCGCCGGTGCGTTACACGGTGATCCGCGTACGCAACGACTCCGACGTCGTGCGCAAGCTGTCGGTGACGGGTTACGTGGAATGGGTGCTGGGCGACATGCGCTCCAAGTCGGGCATGCATATCGTGACCGAGATCGACCCTGTGACCGGTGCGCTGTTCGCACGCAATGCCTACAACACCGAGTTTTCCGGCCGCGTGGCTTTCTTCAACGCCGACGCTTCGGTGCGTACCGTGACTTGCGACCGCACGGAATTCATTGGCCGCAACGGCAGCCTGGCACGGCCGGCAGCGCTGCGGCGCGTCCGGCTGTCGGGCAAGTCGGGGGCGGGGCTGGACGCCTGCGCCGCGATCCAGGCGCCGTTCGAGCTGCAGCCGGGGCAGGAACGCGAGATCGTGTTCGTGCTGGGCATGGGCGGCCGCCGCAATGCCGACGCCACCAATGTCGTGCAGCGCCATGGTGGTCGCGGTGCTGCGCTGCAGGCGCTGGGCGAAGTGCATGAGCACTGGAACAAAGTGCTGGGCGCGGTGCAGGTACAGACGCCGGAACCGGAACTCGACGTGCTGGCCAACGGCTGGCTGATGTACCAGACCATTGCCTGCCGCATGTGGGCACGCAGCGGCTACTACCAGAGCGGCGGCGCGTTCGGCTTCCGCGACCAGCTGCAGGATGCCATGGCGATGGTGCACACGCGTCCCGACATCCTGCGCGAGCATCTGATCCTGTGTGCGGCGCACCAGTTCGTGGAAGGCGACGTGCAGCACTGGTGGCATCCGCCATCGGACCGCGGCGTGCGAACGCACTGCTCGGACGACTACCTGTGGTTGCCGCTGGCGGCCTGGCGCTATGTGTCGAGCACCGGCGATATGTCGGTACTGGACGAACAGGCGCATTACCTGGAAGGCCGTCCGGTGCAGCCGGAAGAAGACTCCTACTACGACATGCCAAGCCGCTCGGCCCATGCCGGCGACCTGTACGAACACTGCGTGCGCGCCATCCGCAACGGCTTGCGCTTCGGTGAGCATGGCTTGCCGCTGATCGGTTCCTGCGACTGGAACGACGGCATGGACAAGGTGGGCGAGCATGGCAAGGGCGAAAGCGTGTGGCTGGCCTGGTTCCTGATCGAAGTGCTGCAGCGCTTTGCCGAAGTGGCCGAGAAGCGCGACGATGCTTCCTTCGCCAACGAGTGCCGCGAGCAGGCCAGAAAGCTGGCCGCCAACATCGAGGCCAATGCCTGGGACGGCCAGTGGTACCGCCGCGCCTATTTTGACGACGGTACGCCGCTTGGCTCGGCGCAGAACGAGGAATGCCAGATCGACTCGATCTCGCAAAGCTGGGGCGTACTGACCGGCGCCGCCGACACGGCGCGCGTGGAAGGCGCGATGGAGCAGGTGGAGGCGCGGCTGGTACGGCGCGATTTCGGCCTGATCCAGTTGCTCGACCCGCCGTTCGACAAGTCGGCGCTGAATCCTGGCTATATCCGCGGCTACGTGCCGGGCGTGCGCGAAAATGGCGGCCAGTACACCCACGCCGCCATCTGGACCGTGATGGCGTTCGCGCGCCTGGGCGACGTCGAACGCGCCTGGGACCTGATGCGGATGATCAATCCGGTGCGCCACGGCTCCAGCGCGGAAGCCTGCGCGCGCTACAAGGTGGAACCATACGTGGTGACGGCCGACGTGTACGCCGTCGAACCGCACGTCGGACGCGGCGGCTGGAGCTGGTACACTGGCTCTTCCGGCTGGATGTACCGCCTGCTGCTCGAGTCCCTGCTCGGCCTGACCCGCCAGGCCGACAAGCTGCTGCTGGCGCCACGCCTGCCGGCATCGTGGCCGGGCTTCACGCTGCACTACCGGCATGGCAGCAGCACCTACATCCTGCGCGTCACCCGCGGTGAGGCCTCCGCCTCGCCAACGGAGATTGCCCTGGTCGACGATGGCACAACCTACGAGATAGACATTAAGGTGTGATTTGAAAGTCGGGGTCGGCTCCGGCTTCTCGAGGAACTTTGCGCTTCGCGCAGCAGCAAATGTCCGATTGCCGGAGCTGACCCCGACTTTAGGTGTGCTATCCTCTGCGCGCTTGTAACAACAGAGAGATGCCATGTTTCGACTGTCCCTGCCTGCCGCCGCCGTGGTGGCTGCGTTTGCGTTGCCTGCGTGGGCGCAAGATCCGCTGAGCTTTGCGCGTTACGACCAGGTGCGCACGACCGACCTGCACCTGGACCTGAAAGCCGACTTCGCACGCAAGACGCTCGACGGTTATGCGGAACTGTCGCTGAACTGGATCGACAAGTCGGCGCGCACCCTGGTGCTCGATACCCGCCAGCTCAAGATCGCGCGCGTGCAGGTGCTGCGCCCGGACGGCAATTGGGCGCCGGCCTCCTTCATGCTTGACAAGCTGGACCCGAAAAAAGGCCGTGCCCTGCGCATCGCCCTGCAATCGCAGCCTGAAAAAGTCCGCATTTATTACCGCACCGCGCCGACCGCCAATGCGCTGCAGTGGATGAATCCCGAGCAGACGCTGTCCGGCAAGCGTCCCTTCATGTTCAGCCAGTCAGAACCCATCGAGGCGCGCTCCTGGGCGCCGGTGCAGGATACGCCGGCAGTGCGCTTCACCTACAGCGCCCATATCGACGCGCCGGCCGGCATGCGTGTGGTGATGAGCGCGGAAGGCGACCAGCATGCGACCGGCAAGGGCGGCTGGAACTTCAAGATGCCGCAGCCGATTCCGTCCTACCTGCTGGCCATCGCCATCGGCGAAATCGAGTTGCGCAACCTCGGCCCGCGCACCGCGGTGTACGCGGAACCGGGCCGCATCGATGCCGCAGCCTATGAGCTGGCGGACACCGAGAAGATGATCAACGCTGCCGAAGCGCTCTACGGCCCCTATCGCTGGGGGCGTTACGACATGCTGGTGCTGCCGCCATCGTTCCCCATCGGCGGCATGGAAAATCCGCGCATGACGTTCCTGACCCCGACCATGATCGCGGGCGACCGCAGCCTGAACGACCTGATCGCGCATGAACTGGCGCATAGCTGGTCCGGCAATCTGGTCACCAACGCCTCGTGGAAGCACTGGTGGCTGAACGAAGGCTTCACCACTTACGTCACCACCCGCATCGTCGAAAGCCTGTACGGCAAGGACGTGGCGGAGATGAACCTTCAAGTGGAGCAGGCCGAAGCCGTCGCTTCGCTGAAGGACATCCCGCCCGCCAAGCAAGCGTTGCTGACCAAGGACCCCGACACCAACCCGGACACCTACACCGACGAAGGCCTGGCCTATCCGAAAGGCGCCTGGCTGCTGCACACGCTGGAGCAGCGCGCCGGCCGCGAGGTGTTCGACCCATTCCTGCGCGGCTGGTTCGACCAGCA
>JBCNOX010000119.1:0-11311 GCA_039593645.1 Pseudoduganella sp. | reverse complement strand
TTCCGGCGTCACCCAGCCGAGGTTGCGCGCGAACGCTTCTTCGTACTGGAAGTGGATGGGGTCCCGGTCGCGGCTAGTCATGAGTCATGTTGAGCATTCTGTTGACGATTCCCGTTTCCTCGCGCGGCGAAAAAAAGAACGGGTAAAAGGAACGCACGCCGGGCAGTGGGCCTTTGCCGCCGTACAGCTGGATCTGCTCCGTCATGTATGCCAGTTCCACGCACATCAGGATGCCCTGCACATTGACGCGCGGGTTGAGCACCGGCTCGCCGATCTGCTTGAAGCCGAGAGCATTGTCGAAAAAGGCGCGGTGGCGCGGCTGCACTTCGATAAACATATGGGTGCGCTGGTGGACGTCGCGCGCTGTGATCACGGCCAGGTGGAACAGGGCGGCCTGGTACTGCTTGCTGTTGCCCGCCATGTCGAAGGCGAACTTGATGATCTCGCAGATACGGCCGCCTTTCGCGCGGCACGCATCCAGTTCCGGCTTGAACAGTTCGTCGGCCAGCAAGCCTTCCGGACAATCGAGACCAACGCTGAGGGTACCGACAGGTTCGCCGCGCTGGCTGGCCATCAGGGTGACGCGGTTGGCGACCGGCGTCAGCGCATGGTTGCCGGTGAAGCCGCGCCAGCTGTACATGCGGTGGATCAGCATGCTTGCCTGGTTGCGGCCGGTGGGCGTATCGACCAGTCTGATGCCGAAATCGAGTTCTTGCGTGACTTGGTCGGGCAGTTGCGCGACCAGGGGATCGCCTTCGCTCAGCGTGGAATGCGGGGCTGCGTCCTCGGCGCTGTTATCGGATTCAGTGCGGGACGTGGCGTCTTGGCTGTCATGCATGGCGAGTACCTCCAGCAAGCGCCAGCGTCAAGTCATCTCGCCAATAGCATTGTGAAAGCTAAAAAGTCCGACCAACGCGCGGCGCTGAAAAGCGATCATGCCACGACGAACTGATGCGGGCAAGCGCACCAGCTCGTCGTGCCTTGCGGCAGTTGGCTTAGCGGCGGCGCATGCGCTGCGTGCCCGCCATCAGCAAGCCCAGGCCAAGCAAGGCCAGGCTGGCAGGTTCCGGAACCTGGTTGAAGTCCAGGATACCGGTTTCCGAATTGATCGCCACGATTTCGGCGCCGAGGCAGCCCGCCACGTCGCAGGTGATGCCCAGCGAAGTGTTGTTGAAGGCGGAGAATGCCGCGGTGTAGAACGGACGCGGGAGGGTGAAGTAGTCGAAGCCGTCCGGTACCAGAGGATCAGGATTTTCGTACAGCTCCCAACCGAAGTTCAGGTTCTGGAAGGCGCCGCCCAGGATGTCCAGGCCGCCCACGCCGGCGGTCAGCAAGCTGGAACTGGCCAGTTTGTACTGGTTGCCTGCTGCCAGCACAGTTGGATCCAGCGCCACGGTGGCCAGCGAGTAAGTGTTGTCATTGTCCGGGTCGGCCCACAGCTCGAACGAGAAAGCGCTCACGTTGCAGTTGACGCCTGGCGCCAGCACGCCCGAGCAGGTGAACTCCTGGGTGAAGGTCGCATACAGGCCGTAGGCGACATTGACCTGTGATTGCCCGCCGGGCACTGGCGCGCTGTTCAGCGCAAAACCGGTGAAGACGGCATAGCCGCTGGCGCGGTAGAAGGTGGCAGGGTCACCGGCTTCATGCCGGATGCGGGTGGACGAGAAGCCGTTGATGGCATCGGCGTCGAACGTGCTGCCGGCGCCGTTGATGACCGTGGGGTTCACGGTAAACACTGGCGACGCGTAGGCCTGGCTCACGCCCAGCAGCCCCAGTGCGCCTGCCAGCAACCAGCGCAAATATTTTTTCATGCTCGAATCTCCAATCAGGTTTTTCAGTGAGGAATTGGCGGGTACCAATCGTCTGCATGGGCATCTATGCAAGGGCCATGCCAAAACTTCACAGTCCTAAATGAATCAAGCACTTATTATTTGCTTGTGAATTAATACCAGGGAAACTTTTATATTGCTGTAAAAATTTCCGACAAAAATTCAATAAAATCAATGACTTGCAACTACTTATTGAGTAGTTATTAACGGCAGGGTCAGGCTGAACGTGACCTGGGTTGAGGTGCAGTCCGAAAGTTTGAGGTCGCCACCGTGGGCCCGGGCAATTTCGCGCGCCAGGGCCAGGCCGAGCCCGACGCCCGAAATGCGCCGGTTGTAGGCGTGCTCGGCGCGATAGAAACGGTCGAACAGGCGGTCACGCTGTTCGAAGGCGATGCCGGCGGAGGCGTTGGCGAAGTCGACCTGCCAGCCGCTCGCGTTGCGCCGGCCGGTGATGGCGATCCAGCCTTGCGGCAGGCCGTATTTGACGGCGTTGCTGACCAGGTTCTGCAGCACTTGCCGCAGCAGGTCGGCATCGCCCTGCGCTTCCATGCGCGGCGGCAGGTCCAGCCGCAGCGGGCGCTCAGGCGCCATCATGTCCAGGTCGTCGGCCAGTTCGCGCAGGATCGGCACCAGGTCGAGCGCCTGCATCGGGATCTGCAGCTGGCCCGCATCGGCGCGCGACAGCATCAGCAGCTTGCGCACCACGTTGTCGAGGCGGCGCACTTCATCGAGCATGTCGGCCAGCGACTGCTCCAGTTCGGGGTAGGCGCCGGCGCGCTCGAAGGCGCGCTCCAGCTCGCCCTGCAGGATCGAGACCGGGGTGCGCAACTCGTGCGCGGCATCGCCGGAAAAGCGCGCCGACTGCAGGAAGCTGCGTTCCAGCCGGTCCAGCATGTCGTTGAAAACGGTGACCAGGCGTTCGAATTCCAGCACTTCTTCGTCGGCCGCCACGCGCTGCCGCAGATCGCTGGCACGGATGCGTTCCATCACGCCGCTCAGGTGCTCGATCGGGCGCATGGCGCGGCCGGCCAGGTACCACGCCACGCCGCCGACGGCCAGGCAAAGCAGGATGACCGCGCCGCCAAAGCGCCAGATGGTGGCCTTCAGCTGGGCCTCGGACAAGGTGGTGTTCACGCCCAGCTGTACCAGCACGCTGCCGCGCCGGGTCTGGCCGATGCGCCATTGCGTGCCGCCGCCGTAGTAGGTGCGCAGTCCGCTGTCGCTGGCCTCCGGCACCAGCAGCGAGCCGGGCCAGTTCGGGCTTTGGTACAGCAGGCCGGCCTGATCGTCGACTGCGCGCAGGATGGCGAAATTCTCGGTGCTTTCGATTGGCGCGAAGCCACTGAAACTGGCGTTCAGGTGCGCGTCGATGGACGGCCATACGGCCGGCGCCCTGGTGCCGAAGCCCGGTCCTGCCAGGTGCGCTACCATCATGCGGTCCAGGATGCTGGCGCGGCGCGCAACGACCACCAGGGAGGAGGCGACGAACAGCGCGGCAATCACGCCAACGGCGAGGCCGGTCGTGATCAGCGCAATACGGATGCGGAAGGAGCGGATGAACGGGCGGCGCGCCGGCTTCATGCGTCGCCGTCCGGCTTGCGCAGGCGGTAGCCGACGCCGCGCACGGCCTCGATGGCAACGTGCTCGGGCAAGGCCAGCTTCTTGCGCAGGCGCTGGATGCAGACATCGACCATATTGGTTTGCGGGTCGAAATCGTAGCCCCACACATGTTCGAGGATCTGGGTGCGGGTGTACACCCGGCCCGGCGCGCGCATCAGGTATTCCATCAGGTTGAATTCGCGGCTGGTCAGTTCGACTTCGCGGCCATCGAGTTCGGCCACGCGCGACAGGCGGTCCAGCTTGAGCGGGCCGGCGGTCAGCACGTTCTGCCGTTCGCCGGACACGCGGCGCAGCAGGGCATGGATGCGGGCAATCAGCTCTTCCACGTAGAACGGCTTGGCCAGGTAATCGTCGGCGCCCAGGTTCAGCCCTTCCAGCCGGTCGTCCAGCTCATTGCGGGCGGTGAGCAGGATTACTGGCGTGTCGCGGCCGTCGCGGCGCAGCGCTTTCAGGATCGCCAGGCCGTCGCGCCCTGGCACCATGATGTCGAGCAGGATGATGTCGTACTGGCGTGACAACGCGTATTCATAGCCCTGGTTCCCATCTTCGCAATGGTCCACCAGGATGCCTTGTTCGCGCAATCCGCTGCATACAAAGCTCGCGATTCGCTGTTCGTCTTCTACCAGTAGGGCTTTCATCACCAGCATTGTCAGGAAATGCCAAAGCGCCGTCAATGCGCGAGCTGCCCGATTACAGATTTGTAATCGAAGCGTTGGCCGTCCTGTCATTTTCAGCTGCTGTAATGGCGGGGTTAAAACAAGGGAGAACGACCATGAGCCTCGGCATCTGGTTCAGGGAACTAGGCCACGACCTGGCCGACATCGGCGGCGCTTTCAAGGACGTGTGCATCGACATCGCGGCGGCGGCGCGGAAGATTGCAGGCCATGCGTTCAAATGAGCTACAATCGTAAGAATGTATAACACCAGGTTGACCGTGCAATCGTACGGCCATATAGTTTCGGGATGATCGCAGACTTCCAAGACCTTTCCGACAAAATCGACCGCCTTGCGGAACTCACGCAGTCCTTGCGCCGAGAGAACGCTCAGTTGCGCCAGGCCAATGCAGCCCTGGTGGCCGACAATCTTGAATACCAGCGCCGCCTGGGCGAAGCGCATGCGCGCGTGATGGCGCTGCTCGATAAAATTCCTGCCGCCGAAGCAGATACTCCAGAGGATGCCCAATGATCCATGTCGACGTGACCATCATGGGCCAGCCTTACAAGCTCGCCTGCAAGGCCGATGAAGAACGCGCGCTGCGCGAAGCGGCCAACCTGCTCGACAAAAAGATGAGTGCGATCCGCGACGCCGGCAAGATCAAGGGCAATGACCGCATTGCCGTGATGGCGGCGCTGGGCATGGCGGCCGAATTCCTGGCGTCGAAAACTGCCAACGGCGGCCCGTCGATGCTGGAAGTGCAGGAGAAGCTGGGCGCCATGCACAAGGTGCTCGACAACGCGCTGACCCCGCAAGAGAATCTCTTCTAATTCCCAAAAATTGTCTTAAAGGCCTTTCCCGCAAAACGTTTGAGGAGTAAACTTCGTGTCACCCTGCGGTGTTCGAGATTTGCCATATATTCCTTGAACCATTTACATGCATCGGTTGTGGAAATTTGTTCGACGGGCGTGAGCGTCACTAGTCTGATGAACCCGAAGTTGAACTAACTGCAACCACCTTGAACCGTAAGGTTCGGGATGCCGGCATAACGGCACAGGCGGGGCCTCATTCCATACGAAAGCGGTTGCCAGCACCCGAGGGTGCGCAACCGTTTTTTTACGCCCAGAGGAGCGCCATGCAATATTGGTTGATGAAGTCTGAGCCCGACGAAGTCAGCATCGACGACGTGATGTCCGCCAAAGGCAAAACGGTGCCGTGGTTCGGTGTGCGCAACTACCAGGCCCGCAACTTCATGCGCGATGCGATGAAGATTGGCGACGGTATCCTGTTCTACCATTCCTCCTGCCCCGAGCCGGGCATTGCCGGCATCGCGGAAGTGGTCAGCGGGCCTTATCCCGATGCGACCCAGTTCGATCCCAAGAGCCCTTACTACGATGCGAAGGCGACGCAGGAGCAGCCGCGCTGGATTTCCGTCGATGTGAAAGGCGTGCGCAAGACGCGCCTGCTGTCGCTGGCGGAAATGCGCACGCTGCCGCAGCTCGAGGACATGGTGGTGCTGCAGAAAGGCAGCCGCCTGTCGATCACGCCGGTCACGCCGGCCCAGTGGAAGCATGTGATGGCGCTGCTGAAGGGCGATTGATGGACTGGAGTCTGATCGGCATCCTGCTCCTGATGGGGGCGGGCGGCGGATACGCGGCGGGCTTGCTGGGCATTGGCGGCGGCATGGTGCTGGTGCCCTTCATTACCATGATCTTCACGGCCAGGGGCTTCCCGCCCGGGCTGGTGGTGCATATGGCGATCGCGACTTCGCTGGCGACGATCATGTTCACTTCCCTGTCTTCGGTGCGGGCGCACCACCAGCACGGCGCGGTACAGTGGCGCATCGTGGCGCTGCTGGCGCCGGGCATCGTGATCGGTTCGTGGATCGGTCCCTGGATCGGCAAGCAGATGAATACCACGGCCTTGTCGCTGCTGTTCGCGCTGTTCGTGGCCTTCTCGGCGGCGCAGATGCTGCGCAACAAAAAGCCTTCCGCAGCACGTGAGCTGCCTGGCACGGCGGGCATGTTCGCCGCCGGCGGCGTGATCGGCACCATGGCGGGGCTGGTTGGCGCCGGCGGCGGTTTTATCTCGGTGCCGTTCATGGCGTGGTGTAATGTGCGTATTCACCAGGCGGTAGCAACCAGCGCGGCGCTGGGTTTTCCCATTGCGCTGTCGGGCACCTTGTCGAACATCTACCATGGCTGGTCGGAACCGGGCTTGCCGCAATATTCGCTGGGATTTGTCTACTTGCCGGCGCTGGCGGTGATCGTGGCTGCCAGCGTGACCATGGCGCCGCTGGGTGCGCGCATGGCGCACAGGATGGATGTGGCGGCGCTCAAGCGCGTTTTTGCCGTGGTGCTGTTTGCGCTCGCGGGCTATATGTTGTACCACGCGTTCGCGTAGGAGGATGCAATGCAGGATGCACGGGTCGGATGCTGGGCGCTGTTCAAGGTGTTCTCGCACATGGCGATTCAGGGCTTTGGCGGCGTGCTGCCGTTCGCCTATCGCCACCTGGTCGAACGCACCCAGTGGCTGACTGCCGCTGAATTCGGCCAGCTCCTCAGCATTGCGCAGCTCCTGCCAGGCCCCACCATCTGCAACCTCTCGGTCATGGTCGGCCAGCGCTACGCTGGCGTGGCGGGCGGCTTTTCTGCGCTGGCGGGACTCCTGCTCGGCCCCTTCTTCATCGTCATCGCGCTTGGTGCAGCTTACCAGGGACTGGCGCACCATCCGCTCTTCGTCAACGCCATGCGCGGCATGGCGGCAGCGGCGTCTGGCCTGATCCTGGCCACGGCGCTCAAGCTGGCGGCCGGCATGTTGCGCGGCACGGTGGCCAGTCCGGCGGCGGAGGACGCTACCGGCGAAGCTGGACTGGATGTGGCGCGCACATTGCGCTGGCGGCGCTTGACGCAGATCGCGCTGCTGATCGCGGCGTTCATCGGCCTGGGCGTGGCGAAGGCTGGCCTGATTACGGTGGTCGCCACGCTGGTGCCGATCGGTTTCCTGCTGTTCGCTTTCGTCTGGAGGAAGCCATGAACGACGACGTCAAACTGGGCGGCCTGGCCTGGCAGCTGGCAGTGCTGTCGCTGACTGCGATCGGCGGCGGCGTGGTGCTGGTCGCGCCGGACGTGCACCATTACGTTTCGGTACAAAACCACTGGCTGACGGACGAGCAATTCGCGGCGATGTACGCGCTGGCGCAAGCGGCACCGGGACCGAACCTGCTGTTCGTGACGCTGATCGGCTGGATGATCAAGGGCTGGCTGGGCGCCGTGGTGGTGACGCTGGCGGCAATCGTGCCGTCGTCCTGCCTGGTGCTGGCGCTGGGAACGGTCATCAACCGCCATGGCGGCGGGGAGGGGCGCTGGACCGGGGCACTGCGCGATGCGCTGGCGCCGCTGGCGGCCGGCATGCTGGCCGGCGCCGCCTGGACTTTCCTGAGTGTGGCCGGCGCCGGATGGCGCGGCATCGTGCTGGCGCTGGCCGCGGCTGCGGCGGCCTATGCGACCAAATTGAATCCGCTGTGGCTGATCGCCTTAGGCGCGCTGGCCGGCGCTATCGGGCTGGTTTGAGCGGTAGGCCCACACCAGCATGATGATGGCGGCGATGATCATCGGCAGCGACAGCATCTGGCCGGAGGTGATCGGCAGGCCGGCCACGGTGATTTCCCAGTCCGGGGTGCGGAAGTATTCGGTGAAGAAGCGCGCGCAGCCATACAGCAGCACGTACAGCGCACCGACTGCCAGGCGCGGACGGGCCTTGCGCGCGAACGGCCACAGGATGCAGAACACCAGGATGCCGTCGACCAGCATCTGGTAGATCGCCGAAGGGTGGCGCGCCATCGGGCCCACGTTCGGGTAGATCATCGCCCACGGCAGGTCCGGATTGCTGACGATGCGGCCCGGCAGTTCGGCGTTGATGAAATTGCCCATGCGGCCGGCCGCGTAACCGAGCGGCACCAGCGGCGCGATGAAGTCATACACGTCCAGCAGGTTGCGCTTGCGTTTGCGCGCCCACAGCGCCATGCCGATCAGCACGCCGAGGAAGCCGCCGTGGAAGCTCATGCCGCCTTCCCATACCTTGAAGATGCGCAGTGGGGTCAGCAGCATTTCCGGCTGGTAGAAGAAGACTTCGCCCAGGCGGCCGCCCACGATTACGCCCAGCATGCCGTAGAACAGCATGTCGTCCAGGTCCTCCTTGGTCCAGCCTTGCGCGGCAATGTGCGGCTGCCTGATGCGCACGCGCCCAAGTCCGATGAACATGGCAAAGGCCAGCACGTACATCAGGCCATACCAGTGGATCGACACAGGACCCAGATGGATGGCGACCGGATCGGGCATTGGATGGATCAGGGGCATTCAGATTCTCTTTCTCATTAATTCCAGGAAGCCGCGCAGCACGGGCGAGGCATTGTCGCGCCGCCAGGCCAGGCCGGTTTCCACCAGCGGCGTGCTCTGGACCAGGGGCAGGTATTCCACGCCCGGCCGGCGCAAATTCGACACGGATTGTGGCACAAGTGCGATACCCATGCCAGCCGATACGAGGCTGACGATGGTCTGCATCTGGATCGCTTCCTGGCCCACCTCCGCGGTGATGCCCGCTTCGCGGAACACGGACAGGATGGCGTCGTACAGGCCGGGCGAGATATGGCGCGGGAAAATGATCAGTGGGATGCCCGCCAGCTTGCGCAAGTCCGCAGCGCCGCCGGCCTTGCCGCCGCGTGCCCTGGCGCTCAACGCCGGCAGGCCTTCCGGCGCGGCCAGCACCAGCGGTTCGCTCAGGACGGGCCAGTATTCGAGTTCCTGGCGTGCGCGGTCGGGCAGGGGCGGGATCAGCAGGCCGGCGTCGACCCGGCCTTCGAGCAGGTCGTCGAGCTGCAGGTCGGAAGTGGCTTCCTTCAGCGTGATTTCCACTTGCGGGTATTCGGCGCGGTAGGCGCGCAGGGTAGGCGGCAGCACGCTGTAGTCGGCCGAGGACACGAAGGCCAGCGACAGCCGGCCGCTGGCGCCGGTAGCGGCACGCTGCACCAGTTCCGCCAGTCCGGCCGATTGTTCGAGCAGGCGGCGCGCCTCCGGCAGCAGGGCTTCCCCGGCAGCGGTGAGCGCCACGCCGCGCCGGTTACGCTCGAACAGCGGCGCGCCCAGCATCTCCTCCAGCGCCATGATGGTTTGCGACAGCGGCGGCTGGGTCATGTGCAGGCGGCGCGCGGCGCGGCCGAAATGCAGTTCCTCGGCGACCGTGACGAAGTAGCGCAGCTGGCGAAGTTCGATATGCATTCGTAAAGCATATCACAGCAGCGGTTATCATATATTTGACAACTCGTCAGGGGCAAGGCACCCTTGGAGTCTGACTGAGGAGACCCCACCATGCCGCAATACCGTTCCTACACCACCACCCAAGGCCGCAATATGGCAGGCGCCCGTGCCCTGTGGCGCGCCACCGGCATGAAAGATGGCGATTTCAACAAGCCGATCATCGCGGTGGTCAACTCCTTCACCCAATTCGTACCGGGCCACGTCCACCTGAAGGACCTGGGCCAGCTGGTCGCGCGCGAGATCGAAGCCGCCGGCGGCGTGGCCAAGGAATTCAACACCATCGCCGTCGATGACGGCATCGCCATGGGCCACGGCGGCATGCTGTATTCGCTGCCATCGCGCGACCTGATCGCCGACTCGGTCGAGTACATGGTCAACGCGCACTGCGCCGACGCCATGGTCTGCATTTCCAACTGCGACAAGATCACGCCCGGCATGCTGATGGCCGCCATGCGCCTGAATATCCCGGCGGTCTTCGTTTCCGGCGGCCCGATGGAAGCGGGCAAGGTCATTAAAGCCGTCAACGGCGGAGAGAAGATCATCAAGCTGGACCTGGTCGATGCCATGATCAAGGCCGGCGACAGCACCGTATCCGATGCCGACGTGGCGGAAATCGAGCGCTCGGCCTGCCCGACCTGCGGTTCCTGCTCCGGCATGTTCACCGCCAATTCGATGAACTGCCTGACCGAAGCGCTGGGCCTGTCCCTGCCGGGCAACGGCACCATCGTCGCCACCCACAGCGACCGCAAGGAACTGTTCCTGCGCGCCGGCCGCTTGATCGTTGAAATCACCAAGCGCCACTACGAGCAGGACGACTACAGCGTGCTGCCGCGCTCCATCGCCACCAAGGAAGCGTTCGAGAACGCGATGGCGCTGGACGTCTCGATGGGCGGCTCCACCAACACCGTGCTGCACCTGCTGGCGGCAGCGCATGAGGCAGGCGTGCCGTTCACCATGGCCGACATCGACCGCATCTCGCGCAAAGTGCCTTGCCTGTGCAAGGTCGCGCCGATGACCGACAAGTTCCACATTGAAGACGTGCACCGTGCGGGCGGCATCATCGCCATCCTGGGTGAACTGGCGCGCGCCGGACTGCTGGACACCACGCAGCACACCGTGCACAGCGCAACCATGGGCGAAGCCATCGAAAAATACGACATCAAGCGCAGCGACGACGCGGCCGTGCACCAGCTGTTCCGCGCCGCGCCGGGCGGCGTGCCGACCCAGGTGGCGTTCTCGCAATCCGAGCGCTATGCCTCGTCGGACCTGGACCGCAGCAGCGGCTGCATCCGCGACCTGGAGCACGCTTACTCGAAAGACGGCGGACTGGCGGTCCTGTACGGGAACATCGCCGAGAAGGGCTGCATCGTGAAGACGGCCGGCGTCGATGAATCGATCCTGAAGTTCAGCGGCAAGGCGCGCGTATTCGAAAGCCAGGATGCGGCAGTGGAAGGCATCCTGGGCGATACCGTGCACGAAGGCGACGTGGTCATCATCCGCTACGAAGGCCCGAAAGGCGGCCCGGGGATGCAGGAAATGCTGTATCCGACTTCGTACATCAAGTCGAAAGGCCTGGGCAAGGCCTGCGCGCTGTTCACCGACGGCCGCTTCTCCGGCGGCTCGTCCGGCCTGGTGATCGGCCACGCCTCGCCGGAAGCGGCGGAAGGCGGCGCCATCGGCCTGGTGGAAGAAGGCGACATGATCGACATCGACATCCCATCGCGCACCATCAACCTGCGCGTCACGCCGGACACGCTGGCGCAGCGCCGTGCCGCGATGGAAGCCCGCGGCGCCGATGCGTGGAAGCCGGTGAACCGCGAGCGCTACGTCTCCCAAGCCCTGCAAGCCTACGCCGCGCTGACCACCTCCGCCGACCGCGGCGCGGTGCGCGAC
>JBCNOX010000118.1:0-11332 GCA_039593645.1 Pseudoduganella sp. | reverse complement strand
TTGCGGGCCAGGTTCTTGGTCGATACCTTGCAGTCGCCGTGCATCAGCACGATCAGCGGCTTGGCCGCCTCGTCCTGCATCACCAGCGTCTTCACCACGTGGTGTTCATCAACGCCGAGTTCGCGCGAAGAGACGGAGGTGCCGCCATGCTCTTCGTAGTCATAAGGATGTTCGGAAAAGGCGACTTTGTGCTTGCGCAGCAAAGCTGTCGCCGGGGTTTCGGAAATGTGCTCTTTTTTTGCCATGCCGTGATACGCTAGTGCCAAGAGAGGAGTTTCTCATTATGCAGCAAGAAATTCGCTTTGCCACCTTCAATGTCTGCAACCTTGCCCCGCCAGGGGCGAAACTGTACGACAACCTGCAGCCCTTAACGGAGCAGGAATACGAGGCCAAGGCGGAATGGATTGCGCAGCAACTGGACCAGCTTGATGCCGACGTGATCGGCTTCCAGGAAATCTTTTCGCAGGCAGCCTTGCGTGACGTGCTCTCGCGCACCCGCAAATACCGCGATGCCCTGCATGCCGGCTTCGATCCCGATCCCAATGCCTCACGCCTGACGCCCAATGTGGCGCTGGTGTCGCGCCTGCCTTTGGCGACGGCGCCGGAAGTCTACGCCAATTTTCCCGAGGGCGTGCCGGCCGATTCCGGCCTGCCGGAGGCGGACCGCTTCGCGCGTGCTCCGCTGCACGCTCAGATCGTGTTGCCCAATGAGGTCGTGGTGGACGTGATCGTGGTGCACCTGAAATCGCGCCGGCCCGACTACCGCAGCGGCGATACCTCGGAAGACCCGCTGCACCTGGCCATGGCCAGCCTGCGCTCGCTGGTCTGGCGCGGCACGGAAGCCGTGGCATTGCGGGTATTGTTAAGCAAGATGATGCGCGAAACACGCCGGCCCTGCATCGTGCTGGGGGACTTCAACGACACGGCCGATGCGGTAACCACCACCATCGTGCTTGGCAACGGGGGCGGCATGATGCCGGGTGACGAGCGGCGCGGACGCATGTACGACGCCAACCAGATCCAGCTGCGGCAGGACCATTTGCGCCATGTGGCCTATACCAGCATTCACGAAGGCCACTACTCCACCATCGACCATGTGCTGGTGTCGGAGGAATTCAACCCCGCCTCCCCGCGTGCCATCGGCGAGGTGCTGGACGTCAGCTATTTCAACGACCACTTGCGCCAGGAGCGCCCCGAGGTGTCCGACCACGGCCAGGTGCTGGTGCGGCTGCGGCTGCGCTAGGCGACACAGTTTGTGACCGCCCCGGCAAGCCAGGGCCTGCCGCGCTGGCCAGGTGGCCCTGGTATTGGTCGCAGCCCAGCTCGCGCAGCAGCTGGAGTTGGTCTTCGGTTTCGACGCCCTCCGCGATGACCGTCATGTCCAGGCTGCGCGCCATGGCGATGATGGTGCGGATGGCGGTGGCATCGGTGCCGTGGTCGAAGAACGATTGGGCGATCTTGAGCTTGTCGATCGGGCTGTCCTTCAGCTGCCCCAGCCGCGAATAGCCGGTGCCGAAATCGTCGATCGACAGCCGCACGCCAAGCGCGCGCAGCTTGCCCAGCACGGCTTCGGTCTGGCCGCCGCCCTGCATCAGCATCGCCTCGGTCAGCTGGAGTTCCAGCCAGCGCGCCGGCAGCCCGGCCAAGCGCAAGGCACCCTCGACGCAATCCAGCAAATCCTTATGCACGAATTGCGCCGGCGCCAGGTTGACCGACACCACCAGCGCGCGCCCCTCGTCCTGCCAGCCGCGCGCCTGGCGGCAAGCCTCCTGCAATACCCAGTTGCCGATAGCGACCATCATCCCCGCCTCGGTCGCGACATCGATAAAGCGCTCCGGCAGCAGCAGGCCCAGTTCGGGATGGCGCCAGCGCACCAGCGCCTCCATGCCCACCACCTGGCTACTGGCAATATCGACTTCCGGTTCGAACACCAGCTCGAACTGCTGCTCGGCCAGCGCCCGCCGCAAGCCCTGCTCCAGTCCCGAGCGCTCCACGATGCGGGCATTCATCTCGCCGCCGAAGAACTGGTAGCCGTTACGCCCCTCCTGCTTGACGTGGTACATGGCGATATCGGCATGTTTCAGCAACGCATCGATCTCGTCGCCGTCGGCCGGGAACATGGCGATCCCGATCGAGGCGGAAATATGCGCGATGTGCTCGCCCAGCACGAATTCCTGCTCCAGTGCGTGCAGCACGCTCTCCGCCGCGTGCGCCGCCCCTTCCGGCCCGATGACATCGGACAGGATGATGATGAATTCATCGCCTCCCTGCCGGCTCACCGTGTCCGCCTCCCGCACACAATGCACCAGCCGGCTTGCCACCTCCTTCAACAGCCGGTCGCCCACCGAATGCCCCAGCGTATCGTTGACCATCTTGAAACGGTCAAGGTCGACGAACAGCACGGCCAGCATGGCGTGGTTGCGGCGGGCTGCCGCCAGCGCCAGCCGCAGGCGGTCCAGCAGCAACACCCGGTTCGGCAAATCGGTCAGGAAGTCGTGCTCGGCCAGGTGGCGCGTGTGTTCCTCTGATTTCTTGCGCTCGGTGATATCGGTGACCGTTCCCATATAATTGCTGACGCGCCCAGCGCTATCGCGGATGGCACTGATGCTGGTCCAACTGGGAAACAGCGCGCCGTCCCGCTTGCGGCCCCAGGATTCGCCTTCCCAGTGATCGGTGGCCTCCACCTGGGCCCACACTTCGCGGTAGAACGATTCCTCGTGCACGCCCGAGCGGTACAGGCTGACGGGCTTGCCCAACATATCCTGCGGCCCGAACCCGGTAATGTCCGTGAAGGCGCGGTTGAGGGCAATCACCCTCCGGCCGCGGTCGGTCAGCACGATGGCGTCGCGGCTGTTTTCGAACACCTGCGCCGCCAGGTGCAATGTACGTTCGGCGCGCTTGCGCTCGGAAATGTCGCGCACCACAACGTAATAGAGGTTGGCGCCGTTCAGCGAAATGGCTGTCTGCAGCACCTCGGCCCAGAACAGCGCGCCTTCGCAATCCACATAATGCCATTCGCTGCGCGCATTGCCGGCCTGCCTCGCCTCATCGGTCAAGCGTGCCTCGGCTTCCGCCGACAGCACCCCGGACGGTTGCGTCATTGGCGAGAAGTCGTGCAGGCTGCGCCCGATCAGCCAACCCGGCCCCTTGCACTTGAACAGGCTGACCGCCGCCGGGTTGGCTTCTTCGACCAAGCCTTCGCGCAGCAGGAAAATGGCATCGCTGGAACGCTCGAACATCTGATGGAAGTTCTCGCCGGCCGCCTTCAGCGCATCGAATTCCATGCGGCGCTGCGTGATATCGACGTCCATGAAAAAAATCTGCGCCAGGTTCCCCTCGTGCCACACCGGAATGCAAGTCGAGTAAAGCCAGAGCTCACGCCCATCCTTCGTTTTGATCTGCCAGTCACCAGATGGCGGGCATTGTCCGTTGCACCAGGCTTCCGCCACCATTGCATCGTACTCCGCCTGCCGCTCGCCGCGCGAACACAGCCCGGAGACCGATTGCCCGACCGCTGACTCAACCGTAATACCCAGCATGTCGGCGCACGCCTGGTTGCAGAACTGCATGACGCCATCGCGGTCCAAGCTGCACACCGAAACCGATGGCGTCAATTCAAGCGCCGCGACCACTCGTGCGATCAGGTCGAGCGCAGCGTGGGCAGGCGTCAACGCATGGAGCGTGGTGGGCATGGTGGTACTCATAGTCCCATTTTTGCCACCTATGGCGGCGCGCCGGTTGCGCTGCATCAAAGGTGCGCCGGAAGCTGCTGCTCCATCCTCACTTTTTGCATTTCAGGTCGCCGTTTTTGCGCTTTATCGCATTTCCGTGGTTGCTGGACTTGTTAAAACCTACAGTGACACCATCGCAACCCGCGCCAGCGGACCACTTTGACGAAGAGACAATAATGAGCCCACAACCCGTGCACCTGAAATCCCCGAAACGCTGGCGCCTTCCCTTGATCGGCCTGGTTGTACTGGGGCTGGCGGGTGGTGGCTGGACCGTCATGAAATCGCAGGCCAAACCGGCTGGCGCGCCAAAGGCGGAGGCAGCCAAGCCTGCGCCCGTGCTGGAGCTGGCCAGTGCCGACGTTGCCGCCATCGATGCGCGGCCGCTGGCGGTCGGCCTTCCATTGTCGGGTTCGCTGATCCCCGTCAACCAGGCCACTATCAAGTCCAAGGTGTCGGGCCAGGTGCAGGAGGCCGCTTTGCGCGAAGGCGTGTCGGTGCAGGAAGGCCAGGTGCTGGCCCGCCTCGACCAGGCCGACCTGAATGCGCGCCTGGCCCAGCAGCAGGCCATGCTGGAAGAAGCCCAGGCCAGGCTCAACATGGCCCAGAAAAACGAATACAACGCGAAAGCACTGCTGTCGCAAAAATTCATTTCCCAGACCAGCTTCGATACCACGGCCAACGCCGTCGAGCTGGCGCGCGCCAATGTCAAATCCGCATCCGCCATGGTCGAACTGGCACGCATCGCGCTGAACGACAGCGTGATCCGCGCGCCGATCAGCGGGATCATCTCCAAACGTCATGTCCAGGCGGGCGATAAAGTCGCGCCTGACATGCCCGTCTACACCATCGTCGGCCTGCAGGAGCTGACGCTGGAAGCGCAAGTGCCCACTACCGATATCCCGCGCGTGAAGATCGGGCAGGACGTCAGCTTCCGCGTCGACGGCTTCGCCAAGCGCGAGTTCAGCGGCAAGGTGGCGCGCATCAACCCGACCACGGAGGCGGGCTCGCGCGCCATGCTGGTCTACATTTCGGTGCCGAACACCGATGGCGTGCTGCGCGGCGGCATGTTCGCCAAGGGGAGTATCACCACCGAGCGCACCAAGGAAGCGCCAATGGTGCCGCTGGCCGCGCTGCGCGAAGAAGCGGGCAAGCAGGTGGTCTACAGAATCGCGGATGGGATCGTCGTGTCGCAACCGGTCAGCCTCGGCCTGCGCAGCGAAGACGTTGGCCTGGCCGAAGTGACCGAGGGCCTGGACAAGGGCGCCAACGTCATCATTTCCAAGCTGGAAGGGGTAAAGCCTGGGGCAAAGGTGAAGCTGGCCGCTCCTGCAAGCGTTCCCGCAGCCAAGCCGGCCATGCTGGCCGCGGCCAAAGGCTAAGGGGCGCCGCCATGTGGATCACTAAAATCTCGATCCGCCAGCCGGTCTTTGCCACCATGGTGATGGTGGCGCTGATGGTGCTGGGCATTTTCTCTTACAGGGGCCTCGGCGTGGAATCCATGCCGAACGTTTCCTTCCCGTTTGCCGCGATTGAAGTGGTGTATCCGGGCGCTTCGCCGGAAGCGGTGGAAAACGACATCACCCGCCCGATCGAAGACATCGTCAACACCGTGTCGGGCGTCAAGACCATCCGCTCCAACTCGTGGGAAGGCAAGGCGGGCGTCTATGTCGAATTCGAACTGTCCACGAATATGGACAAGGCGATGCAGGACATGCGCGACAAGATCGCGCTGGTACGGCCCAAATTCCCGCGTGAAGCGAAGGAACCGTTCATCGCCCGCGCCGAGGGCGAGAACGACCAGCCTATCGTCAGCCTGTCCTTCCTCTCGGATAAGCGCAGCCTGCGCGAACTGTCCACCATGACCGACCAGATCCTGGCCAAGCGCTTCCAGGGCGTGCCTGGCGTGGGGCAGGTGCGCGTGACCGGTACCACCAAGCGCCAGATGCTGGTGAGCCTGCGCCCGGCCGATATGCGGGCCCAGGGCGTTGGCGTCGACGAAGTGATGCGCGCCATCCAGAACACCAACGCCAACCTGCCGGCCGGCCGCCTGACTGCCGATGTGACCGAAACCCTGGTGCGGGTGGAAGGCAAGCTGAAGGAAGCGCAGGAATTCAACAAGATCATCGTGGCGCGCCGCGCCAACGGCCCGGTCTACCTGGACCAGGTGGCGGACGTGATCGACGGCGAGGCGGAAGAACAATCGATCTCGCGCGTCAACGGCAAGCGCGCCGTATCGCTGGACATCACCAAGGTGCAGGATGCCAACGTGGTCGAAGTCGGCAACGGCATCCTGAAAGTGGTGGAAAACCTGCGCAAGACGCTGCCGGAAGACATCAAGATCAAGGTGGTGGATTCGCAGTCCGAACGCGTGCAAGCGCAACTGGACAACGTGAAGCGCACCATCATCGAAGGCGCGATCCTGACCATGGTGATCGTGTTCTTCTTCCTGCACTCGTGGCGCTCCACCATCATCACCGGCCTGACCTTGCCTATTTCGGTGCTGGCCTCCTTCATCGCCATGAAGGCCTTCGGCTTCACGCTGAACTTCCTGACGCTGATGGCGCTGTCGCTGTGCATTGGCCTGCTGATCGACGACGCCATCGTGGTGCGTGAGAACATCGTGCGCCACCTCGGCTTCGGAAAGCACCACCGCAAGGCGGCCGAAGACGGCACCAACGAAATCGGCATTGCCGTGATGGCGACCACCTTCGCGATTGTCGCCGTGTTCGTGCCGGTGGCCTTCATGGAAGGCATTATCGGCCGCTTCTTCCTGCAGTTCGGCGTCACCGTGACGGTGGCGGTCCTGGTATCACTGTTCGTCTCGTTCACGCTGGACCCGATGCTGTCTTCCGTATGGCCCGATCCTGCCAGGGACCGCTTCAAATACCTGCCGTGGCTCGGCCGCATCATGGAAAAGGTCGAACATGGCGTGGAGAAGGTGCACAAGCTGTACGGCATCGTGCTGGCCTTCGCGCTGAAATGGCGCAAACTGACGCTGGCCTCCGCCCTCGCCCTGTTCGTGGCCAGCCTGATGCTGGTGCCGATGATCGGCGGCGAGATGTTCCCGGAAACCGACCAGGGACAGATCTTCCTGCAGTTCAAAGTGCCGGTGGGCTCCAGCCTGGAGTACAACGACGCCAAGGTCAAGCAGGTGGAAGCGGCGCTCAAGGAATTCCCCGAGATCGACACGGTCGTGGCCAACGTTGGCGACCCGGCCGGCCGCCACATCTCCTTCATGCGCATCCGGCTGACTGATGCCAAGAAGACCCATCGCCAGTCGCAGCAGAAGGTGGAAAGCGCGATCCGCAAGCGCCTGGAAAGCATCCCCGGCATCACCATGTCGGTAGGCCAGAAGCCGATCTTCATTGCCATCCTCGGCACCGACGAAGCCAAGCTGGAACAGACCGCGCAGACCCTGATGGCCAAGATGCGCAAGATCAAGGGCGTGGCCGACATGGAATACAGCCAGGAAGGCGCCAACCCATCGACCCTGATCAAGATCAACAACGAACTGGCCAGCGACCTGGGACTGACGGTGCAGCAGATCGGCAGCGCCATGCGGCCTTTCGTGGCAGGCGATACGGCCAGCTATTGGCTGGCTGCCGATGGCCAGAACTATGAAGTCAATGTGCAGCTGCCGAAATCGGGCCGCCAGCGCATCGCCGACCTGGCCGACCTGTCGCTCACTTCCAGCAAGATTGGCCCGGACGGCAACCCGCTGATGGTACCGCTGCGCCAGGTGGTGGACTTCGTGCCCGGCTTCAGCCCGCAGGTGCTGAAACGCCAGGCCCTGCAGCGCCGCGTGGCGATCTACGCCGCCACCGAAGGCCGCCCGGCCGGCGACGTCGACGCCGACGTGAAGAAGGCCATGGACTCGATGACGCTGCCGGATGGCGTGCGCTTCGACGTGGCCGGCAACGCGCAGCAGATGGCCGAAACCATGAACGGCGCCGTCACGGCGCTGGGCATCGCGGTGGTGTTCATCTACATCGTGTTGGCATCGCAGTTCGGCAGCTTCCTGCAGCCGATTGCGATCATGGTATCGCTGCCGATGTCGCTGATCGGCGTGCTGGTGGCCTTGCTGGCGACCGGCTCCACGCTCAATGTGTTCTCCGTGATCGGCGTGATCATGCTGATGGGGCTGGTGACCAAGAACGCGATCCTGCTGGTGGACTTCACCAACCACGGCCAGCGCGACGGCATGAGCCAGTACGATGCCATCATGGCGGCCGGCCAGGTGCGTCTGCGGCCGATCCTGATGACGACCCTGGCGATGATCTTCGGCATGCTGCCGATGGCGATCGGCCTGGGCGAAGGCGGCGAGACTCAGGCGCCGATGGGCCGCGCCGTGATTGGCGGCGTGATCACCTCCACCCTGCTGACCCTGGTAGTGGTGCCGGTGGCCTACACCTACCTCGACGGCTTAGGCAAGCGCGCCAAGCGCTGGCTGCGCCGTGGCCGTCACGACGATGCGCCTGCCGCCGACAAATCCGACGTGGCCGAAGCCGCGTAAGCAGTTTCGCCTGAACAGTCCCTGCAATGGCGGGGACGTGACGGCGTCCCTAATTGAAAGTCGGGGTCAGCTCCGGCAATCGGACATTTTGCTCGCAAAATGTCCGATTGCCGGAGCTGACCCCGACTTTCATTCTGGTGTAGTGGTATCGGTTTCTTCGTTCTCGTAGCCGGCTTCGTCGGCGTCCTGCTCGTCAGCAGGCCGGTTCTTAGCGGCAAGCTTTTTTTGGGCTTTCTCTTCGGCCTTCCGTTTCTTCTCCAGCTCTCGCTGGCGTTTCTCGAATGCGAAATTCGTTTTTGCCATGGGAACACCTCCTGAAAGCCTACATTAGGCCGATTGGCCACGCTGCGCAAACGAAATCATCCGCGCGGATGATGTAGCGCATGAATCTGCTTCAGGCGTTCACGGGCGACGTGGGTATAGATCTGTGTGGTGGAAATGTCGGAGTGGCCTAAAAGCAACTGTACCACGCGCAGGTCGGCGCCGTGGTTCAGCAGGTGGGTGGCGAACGCATGGCGCAGGGTATGCGGCGACAACGGTGCCGTGATGCCTGCCTTCTGTGCGTGCTTTTTCACCACCACCCAGAACATTTGCCGCGTCATCGCTCCGCCGCGGCCGGTGATGAACAGGGCATCGTCCTGCTGCCCGTTAAGGATCACGCCGCGCGCTTCGCGCAGGTAGCGTTCAATCCACAGGCGGGCCTGTTCGCCGAACGGCACCAGGCGCGTCTTGGCGCCCTTGCCGGTGATGCGCAGCACGCCGTCGTTCATGCTCAGCTCGAGCGTTTTCAGGGCGACCAGCTCCGACACGCGCAGGCCGCTGGCATACATCAGCTCCAGCATGGTGCGGTCGCGGATGCCGAGCGGCGTGCGCAGGTCGGGCGCGGCCAGCAGGGCTTCCACCTGCCCTTCGCTCAGCGTATGGACGAAGCGCAGCGGTTGCTTGGCCGAGGCCATGCGCAGGCAGGGATCTTCCGAAATATACCGCTGGCGCAGGGCCAGCTGGTAGAAGCGCTTCAGGGCCGACAGGCGGCGGTTGGCCGAGCTGGCCTTGGTGTCTTCATGGCGCGCCGCAAAGTAGGCTTGCAGGTCGGCGGTGCCGGCTTGATGCAGGCTGCCGACCGAAGGCCGCGCCGTTTCGAGCCACTTGGCAAAGGCAGTCAGGTCGCGCCGGTAGGCGTCGAGCGAATTCTTCGACAGCCCGTCTTCCAGCCACAGGCTGTCGCAGAACTCGTCAATCAGAGCAAGGTTGCCTGCTGCCATTGATACTCTTTATGTCCTTCGTGCGCCAGCAGCCAGCGCTTGACGCCAAGGGTGAAGCCGTTCTGGTCGTCGCTGCCGGCAAAGCCGCCCAGGCTGTTGGCGCCCATCACGCGGTGGCACGGCACCAGCGGCGGGAAGGGATTGGTGCGGCAAGCCTGCCCCACCGCGCGCGCCACGGAATCGAGGTGCTTGGCCAGTTCGCCATAAGTGCGCACCTGGCCGCGCGGGATCTCGCGAAGCGATTGCCACACGCGGCGCTGGAATTCGCTGCCCCGTATCGCCAGCGGCAGGTCGAACACATAGTCGGCATCGTCGCAATAGGCGAGCAGCTGCTGCACGGCTTTCTCGGCCAGCGCATTGGCCGGGGCCAGCTCCGGGGTGTCGCCGGGCAGGTAGAACATTTCGGTCACGACAGCGCCGGCCGTGCCGACGCCCATGGCGCCGAACGGGAGATGGACGATGGCGCTGAAGTCCCTGCCAACATGTTGTTTTTCGGTCACGCTTACTCCAATAAAACTGTGGCAATCATGCTACACCAGCGCGCCACGATAGGGCAAAAAAAAACGCACCCCCAGGTGCGTTTTGAATCTTTTTATTCACCACCCCGGCCATCTAACCCCGCTTGTGGCGGCGGCCAACAGCATACTGTCAGGCAGCGTGTCTCCTCTATGTATCCGCGTGCTGGCCGCGTGTCTTCTTCTTCACTCCCCACTAAATCCTGTGCCCGTAACCATCATGGTGCAAGCTGCACCGTTCGGGGGCGTCGCCATAGTAACCGATCTTTTTCCGAATATCGTTATTTATTTTGAGCAACTTGACAGGATCTCATTTTGCTGTTTCGCGGTTGATGGCCTGGATCAGGTCTTTGCCGATGCGCTCTTCCATCTGCTTTTGCACCGGCAGCAGGGCATTGCGCCACAGTGCCTGTTCCTGGGCGCTCAGGTTGTAGATCTGGGTCTTGCCGGACTTGCGGATTGCTTCCAGCGCCATGTCGTTGTCGCGCTGGGCGATGGCTTTCTCGTACGTGGTAGCTTCCTTCATGGCGCCTTCCAGCTTGTTGCGGATATCGCCCGGCAAACCGTCCCAGAACTTCTTGTTGACGATGACCGCGTAGCCCAGGTAGCCGTGGTTGGAGATGGTCAGGTGCTTCTGCACCTCGTGCATCTTCTGTGTGTACATATTCGATGGCGGGTTCTCGGTGCCGTCCACCACCCCGGTCTGCAGTGCCATATACGCTTCGGAGAAGGCCAGCGACTGCGGCACCGCGCCCAGTGCGCGCATCTGGACGTCCAGCACCTTGGAGGACTGGATGCGCATCTTCAGCCCCTTGAAGTCGGCCGGCACGCGCAGCTGGCGGTTGGCAGACATCACCTTGAAGCCATTGTCCCAGTAGGCCAGGCCGGTGATGCCCTTGGTCTCGAGCTTCTTCAACAACTGCCTGCCGATCGGGCCTTCGGTCACGTTGTACAGCGCCGTCTTGTTGGGGAAGATGTAGGGCAGGTCGAACACCTCGAACTCCTTCACGCCCAGCGGGCCGAACTTGGCCAGCGAGGGCGCCAGCATCTGCACCGCCCCCAATTGCAGGGCTTCCAGCTCTTCCTTGTCCTTGTACAGCTGGCTGTTCGGATAGACCTGCACCCTGACCCGGCCGCCAGTGGCCTTTTCCGCCAGCTGCTTGAAACGCTCCGCCGCCTGCCCCTTGGGCGTATCGGGCGCGACGACGTGGCTGAATTTGATGACGATGGGCGCCTGCGCCAGTGCCTGGGACGTGACAAGTGCGGCCGCGCCGAAGGCGGCCAGGAGGGTCTTCAAATGCATAAGGTCTC
>JBCNOX010000117.1:0-11353 GCA_039593645.1 Pseudoduganella sp. | reverse complement strand
TACATCGTGCACATCCCGCCGCAAGCCAGCCGCGCCGCCGCCGAAAAGAAAGCCGACGAACTGCGCGAGCTCGGCGTAACCAACTTCTTCATCCTCAACGACAGCTCGCCGCTGAAGTGGGGTATCTCGCTCGGCGTATTCCGCACGGAAGCAGCCGCCCAGGCGCAACTGGCAGCGCTGAACAAGCAAGGCGTGCAGACAGCGCGCGTGACGCCGCGCTACACCGGCAGCAAGCAGGTGTATTTCCAGTTCCGCGACATCAGCGAAGACGCCAAGGCGCGCATTGCCAAGATCAGCGCCAAATTCCCGGAACAGGAAACCCGCTCCTGCGCTAGCGCTCGATAACGATCGGCTTCAGTTTCAGGCTGGAGGGCAGCGCCTTGCCTGCTTCCTGCGCCTCTTCGCGGCTGGCATAAGGTCCTGCGAACAGGCGATAGAATTTGCCGGCCTGCTCCACGTCGAGTTTCAGGCCCGCGTCGGTCGCTTCCAGCCGCTTGCGCAGGCCATCCGCGCCGTCTTCGCGCGCATAGGAACCCAGTTGCAGGTAAAAGCCCTGCTCGCCCGCGCCGCCCAGCAAGACAGGTTTCGCCTCATCGCCATCGGAAGAGGCCAGCATCGGCGCGGCCTTCGGCATGCTCTGCGGCGCCTGGGGCGCCTGCGTGGAAGCTGTCGCCGGTGTGCTGCCGCCAGCCTTGCGGGCAGCGATCATGCGCTCGATTTCGGCCGGCGGCAGGTGTACCACCTCAAGCTGGCTGCTGCCGTTGACCAGCAGGCCAAGTTTCAGCGCGGCGGTGTACGAAACGTCGATGATCCGGGTGGAATGGAACGGCCCGCGGTCATTGATGCGCACCACGACCGACTTGCCGTTGGAGACATTGGTCACGCGTGCATAGGAAGGAATCGGCAACGTCGGGTGCGCAGCCGTCATCTTGTACATATCGTAGATTTCGCCGGACGAGGTGCGCTGGCCATGGAACTTCTTGCCATACCAGGTTCCAGGCCCACGCTGTTTGAAGTCCGAACCGAGCGGGATGGGTTTATAGGTCTTGCCGAAGACTGTATAAGGACGGTTGGAGTACGGCGCGAGTGGATCGTTGCGCACCTCGGCGTCCGGCGTCTCGATCAGGCCCGCAGGCGGATTCTCGCCAGGACCGTCATCCTGGTAATAGGCGCCGCGTCCCGAGCCGGCGGCCGGCAGCACCGGGATACCCGGCTGCGGCTTGGACGTCACCGGCGACGGCGGCTTGCGCGAAGTGGATTCAGTCTGCGTGGTACCGCAAGCGGCCAGCAGTGCGGCCGCCGCAAGCGGCAGCAGTCGGATTGCGTGCTTCTTCAAGTTTGCACCAGCTTTCTATGTCGCTGGATCGACATCAGGATGCCCGATGCCAATCCGAGTGTCAGCAGCGCAGTGCCGCCGTAGCTTATGAACGGTAGTGGCACGCCCACTACCGGAAGGATGCCGCTCACCATGCCCATGTTGACGAAGGCATAGGTGAAGAAAATCATCGTGATCGCGCCTGCCAGCAGGCGCGTGAACAGGTTCGGTGCGCCCGACGCGATCATCAGCCCGCGGCCGATCAGCAGCAGGTAGAGGAACATCAATACCAGGTTGCCGACCAGGCCGAACTCCTCCGAATACACGGCGAAGATAAAGTCGGTTGTGCGCTCGGGGATGAATTCCAGGTGGGCCTGGGTACCCTGCGTCCAGCCCTTGCCGGTCACGCCGCCAGAGCCGATAGCAATGGTCGACTGCAGGATGTGGAAGCCTTTGCCCAGCGGGTCGGAGGTCGGGTCGATCAGCGTCATGATCCGCTCGCGCTGGTAATCGTGCATCATCGACCAGGCAACCGGCAGGCAGGCCGCGCCCATTGCGACCAGCGCAAGAATCGCTTTCCACGCCAGGCCGGCCAGGAAAATCACGCAGGCGCCAGCCGCGACCACCAGCAATGCCGTACCCAGGTCGGGCTGGCGCGCAATCAGGAACACCGGCACCAGCAGCAGCAATGCTCCCAGTGCGTAAGCGTGCCAGCGCAAATGCCCGTGACGCTGCTGGAAATACCAGGCCAGCATCAGCGGCACCGCGATCTTCGCGAACTCGGAAGGCTGGATCTGTGCAACACCCAGGTTGAGCCAGCGCCGCGCACCGAGCTTGATGGTGCCGAACAGCGCCACCGCCACCAGCAACGATACCGTAATCACATAGGCCGGCAACGCAATGCGCATCATGTTCTGCGGCGAGATGTTCGCCACGAACCACATCACCATGAAGGACATGGCGATATTACGCAACTGGTCCTCGATCTTGCCGGGAATGCCGATGCTGGCCGAATACAGCGCGACCAGGCTGGTCGCCAGCAACAATACGATCACCAGCATCAGCGGGCCATCGAATACCGTCACATACGGGCGCATGCGCCGCCACAGCGAACGCCTTTCATTGATTGGCATGCTGCCTCCTTATTCTTTCTTTCGCGGCGGGCCGGCTGTTGGCTTCTGGTCCGCCGGGGCTGGCGCCTGCGGTGCAGGCGGCGGTGCAGGAGCCGGCGCCGCCGCTGCTGCCGCCTGGCCGCCGGCCTGGCCTTGTTGTTGCGCGCGGCGCTCGGCAGCCGCGTCCACGTCGGCTTCCGGCAGGTCTTCCACCGGAACGGTCACCGCATCTTCCTTCGGTACCGGCGTGGTTTCCTTTTCGGTCGGACGTTTGCCCAGCAGCCAATAGTCCAGCACTTTCCGTGCAATCGGTGCCGCCACCGCGCCGCCGAAGCCCGCGTTCTCCACGATCAGCGCCAGCACGATCTTCGGTTTGTCGGCCGGGGCAAAGGCGGTGAACCAGGCATTGTCGCGCAAACGTTCGTCCAGGCGCGCCGCGTTGTACTTCTCATTGGCCTTGATCGCCACCACCTGCGCGGTACCGGTCTTGCCGCCCACGGTATAGCCGGCATTCAGGAAGGCGCGGTAGCCGGTCGCACCTGGTTCAGTGGTCACGCCTACCATCGCATCCTTGATGAAGTCGATGTTGGACTGTTTGAGCGGGATGCGATAGCTTTCCTTCGGCACGGTCAGGGTGCGCTTGCGGGTGCCGCCGTCTTCAATGATCTTGACCAGGTGCGGCTTCATCACCACGCCGTTGTTGGCCAGGTTGGCTACCGCGTGCGCAACCTGCAGCGGCGTGTAGTTGTTGTAACCGGAACCGTTGGACACCGAAATCGTGTCGCCGCCGACCCACTTGCCAGCAGCCGGATTCTTCTTGAAGCGCTGGCGTTTCCACTCCTGTGAAGGCAGCACGCCCTTCTTCTCGTTTTCCAGGTCGATGCCGGTCAACTGGCCGAAGCCGAAAGGCTTCATGAAATCATGGATCAAATCGATGCCCATGTCGCGGCCCAGCATATAGTAGTAGGTATTGCACGACACCACGATGGACTTGCGCATGTCGACCATGCCGTGGCCGCCCACCACGTCGTCGCGGAACTTGTGCGTGCCAAGGTAGAAGAAGCCCGGGTCGGCGATCGCCTGCCCCGGGGTGCGCTTGCCGGTTTCCAGCGCCGCCAACGCCATGAAGGGCTTGAAGGTGGAACCTGGGGCGTAGGTACCAGACAGCGGGCGGTTCATCAGCGGCTTGTCGAGCGAGGTATTCAGTTCGTTCCAGCTCTGCGCGTCAATGCCATCGACGAACAGGTTGGGGTCGTAGCCGGGCCGCGATACGTAAGCCAGCACGTCGCCGGTGCTCGGCTCAATGGCGACCAGCGCACCGCGGTACTCGCCGAAAGCTTCCTCGGCAACCTTCTGCAATTCGATATCGATCGACAGGATCAGGTTGGCGCCCGGCGTAGCGGGAGTGCGCGACAAGGTGCGGATGGCGCGGCCGCCGGCGGTGCGTTCCACTTCCTCGTAGCCGGTGACCCCATGCAGCTGGCGTTCGTAGCTCTTCTCCAGCCCTTCCTTGCCGATATGTTCGGTGCCGTTGTAATTGGCTTCGTACTCGGTGCCTTCCAGCGCCTTCGACTCGGCCTGGTTGATGCGGCCGATGTAACCGACCACGTGCGACGCCACCTCTCCCAATGGATACTGGCGGAACAGGCGCGCCTGGATATCGACGCCCGGGAAGCGGAAGCGGTTGGCCGCGAAGCGCGCCACCTCTTCATCGGTCAGGCGGTTGCGCAGCGGGATACTGGTGAAGCTCTTGGATTCCTCCATCAGCTTCTTGAAACGGCGGCGATCCTTGACGGTGATGTCGACCAGTTTCGCCAGTTCGTCGATCACGTCCTCCATCGGCGCAGCCAGCTTGGACGGCGTAATCTCCAGCGTGATCGCCGAGTAGTTGCGCGCCAGCACCACGCCGTTGCGGTCGAGGATCAGGCCGCGGCTCGGTACGATAGGCACTACCGCAATGCGGTTGTCCTCGGCCTTGGCAATGTAGTCGTTATGCTTGATGACCTGCAGCCAGATGAAGCGTGCCAGCAGCAGCGAGAAGCAAAAGAACACCAGCCCGCCCAAGATGGACAGTCGCACCCGGAAGCGGTGCAGGTCTTGCTCTGTATTCTTGAACTCGGTCATGCTCAGATCGGGCGGGTGTGGTCTTTATCCACTGCGCGGCGCTGCGGCGCCAGCAGCAGCATGGTAGCCAAAGGCCACAACAGCGCAGCCACCACGCTTTCGATGAAGAAGAACCAGCCTGGGAATTTGCCGGCCACGATGAAGCGCACCACCATCTGCACGGTTTGCGCCAGCAGCAGCAGCGGCAGCACATGCAGGATTTGCGTCGTCACACGGAACCACAGGATGCGGCGATGCAGCATGATGGCGAAATAGGACAGCAGCGTGTAAGCCAGCGCGTTCTCGCCCAGCAGGGAAGCGTCGTGCACGTCCATCAGCAGGCCAAGGAAAAACGCCGTGCCGATGCCAACCTTGCGCGGCTGGTGCACACCCCAGAACACCAGGGTCAGCGCCACGAAGTCCGGTGCGGCGAAGAAGCGGCCCCACGGCAGCATATTGAGCAGAACGGCGCAGAACAGGCTGAAGAAAATGAACAGCGGGCTGACCGGCAGCAGGATATATTGTGGACGGTTCATCGGGTCCCCTCTTTCGGTGCTTGTGCGGCTGCTGGAGCCGGCGCCTGGGCAGTTTCCGCCTTGGCTTTTTCCTTATCCTTTTTCTTCGACGGCTTGGTGACCGGTTCTTCCTCCGGAGGGCGCGGCGGTATTTCCGGCAGCGACATCAGGATCAGCAGCGCGGTATTGCGCTCGGTGCCGGCCAGCGGTGCGCACACCACGCGGCCGAACGCGCCGCTGGCATTGCTCTCCACCTGCACTACGCGCGCGACGGCCAGGCCGGCCGGATATACGCCGTCAATGCCGGAAGTAATCAGGATATCGCCCACCACCACGTCAGCCGTCGGCGCCATGAAGCGCAGATCGAGGTTGCCGGACTGGCCGCGGCCAACCGCCACCGAGCGCAAGCCGTTGCGCAGGATCTGCACCGGAATCGCCTGCTCCTTGTCGGTCAGCAGCGTGACTTCGGAAGTGAACGGGAACACGCGCGTCACCTGCCCCACCACGCCCTGGTTGTCGATCACCGGCAAGCCGGCCGACACGCCATGCTGGGTGCCGCGATTCAGGATCACCTTGCGCGTGAACACATCGCGCGCTTCATAAAGGATTTCGGCCAGTTGCGACTTGCCCGGCACGCGCTGCTGCGCGTCGAGCAGCTTGCGCAACTGGTTGTTCTCGGCCTGGTAGAGCTGCGCCTGCTGCAAAGCCTGCGAGGCGGCGATCTGTTGCTGCTGCAGCATGCTGACCTGCTTCTCCAGCTTCGACAGCGTGGAGAAGTAGTCGCCCATGCCATAAATGGCATCGCGCGGCAGCAGTGCGATCTTCTGCAGGGGATAGAGGACAAAGCCGACGCCCTGCCGGACTGCCGTCAGCGCATTCACGCGCGAATCGGCCAGCAGCAGCGCAATCGAAATGCACGCGAACACCATCATCTTGAAACGGGCGGACGCGCCTTGCTTGAACAGTGGCGGTGGACTGTATTCCATGTCTTAGAATTAACAAGGGCAGCTTACGCTGCCCTTTTACTCACTCTTACTCGTAGGAGAAGATGGACCCCAGCTGGTCCATGCGCTCCAGCGCCAGGCCGGAGCCGCGCACCACGCAGGTCAGCGGGTCTTCTGCCACCAGCACCGGCAGGCCGGTTTCTTCCATCAGCAGGCGGTCCAGGTCGCGCAGCAGCGCGCCGCCGCCGGTCAGCATCATGCCTTTTTCGGCGATGTCCGCGCCCAGTTCCGGCGGGGTCTGTTCCAGCGCGTTCTTGACGGCGGACACGATGTTGTTCAGCGGGTCGGTCAGCGCTTCCAGGATCTCGTTGGACGAGATGGTGAAGGAGCGCGGGATGCCTTCCGACAGGTTACGGCCCTTGACTTCCATTTCCTTGACTTCGGAGCCAGGGAAGGCGGAGCCGATGGCCTTCTTGATCGCTTCGGCTGTCTGTTCGCCGATCAGCATGCCGTAATTGCGGCGGATGTAGTTGACGATCGCTTCGTCGAACTTGTCGCCGCCCACGCGCACGGAGCCCTTGTACACCATGCCGCCGAGCGAGATGATGCCCACCTCGGTGGTGCCGCCGCCGATGTCGACCACCATGGAGCCAGTCGCGTCGGACACCGGCAGGCCGGCACCGATGGCCGCTGCCATTGGTTCTTCGATCAGGTACACCTGCGAGGCGCCGGCGCCCAGCGCCGATTCACGGATCGCACGGCGTTCCACCTGGGTCGAGCCGCAAGGCACGCAAATGATGATGCGCGGCGACGGGCGGAAGAATTTGGAATCGTGCACCATGCGGATGAACTGCTTCAGCATCTGCTCGGTGACAGTAAAGTCGGCGATCACGCCGTCTTTCATCGGGCGGATCGCCTCGATGTTGCCAGGCACCTTGCCCAGCATCTGTTTTGCCTCTTTACCAACGGCCTGGATCGTTTTCTTGCCGTTTGGGCCACCTTCCTGGCGGATCGCCACGACGGAAGGCTCGTCCAGCACGATGCCGGAACCGCGTACGTAAATCAGGGTGTTCGCCGTACCCAGGTCGATGGCCAGGTCAGACGAAATATAGCGACGTAAAAAACCAAACATGAGTGTCCTGTAGGGCGCAAAGCGCAAAATTCGTTTTATGGGGTATCCGGTCCAATGCGGGCCAGGCGGGTCTTCAGCACCAGCAGCGCATTAACCCGCGATTGTACCTTATAATCTACAGGTTATTTGCCCTAAATCCACTCTATTGTGCGAGCACGCAACCGTTGATTTGTGCGGCGTTCGCCGCGATTTAACTGGTTATAGGCAATCATTCCAATAAATTACATTTCTGACAAATTCCATGTCCCTGACACTGAACGACGTTAAACGCATCGCCAATCTGGCCCAGTTGGAGATGGACGAAGCCCATTCCGCCAATATGCTGGACAAGCTGAATGGCATTTTCGCGCTGGCCGAGCAGATGCAGGCCGTTGACACCGAGGGCGTGGCCCCGTTGTCGCACCCGCTGGCCAACGCCATGCAGGTCGCGCTGCGCCTGCGCGAAGACGTGGCAACCGAGCCGAATCGCCGCGAGGAATACCAGAAAGTGGCGCCGAAGACCGAAGATGGCCTGTACCTGGTGCCGAAGGTGATTGAATAGAACCGGTAAAGCGGTGTCAGACCCACAGGGTCTGACACCATTACGCGGCTGCCGCGTGTCAAGGTGTCTGACCCTGCGGGTCAGACACCGGTTTACCGGTTTAAAAAGGAAAACGAATGCACACCAAAACAATCAAAGAACTCTCCGAGCTCCTGCAAAAAAAGGAAGTCAGCGCCGTCCAACTGGCGACCCACTTCCTGGACCGAATCGAAAAAAGCGACCTGAACGCCTTCCTGCACGTGGACCGCGCGCTGACGCTGGCCCAGGCCGAGGAAGCCGACAAGCGCATCGCCAACGGCACCGCCACTCCCCTGACCGGCGTGCCCATCGCCCACAAGGACATCTTCGTGACCAAAGGCTGGCGCTCGACCGCCGGCTCGAAGATGCTGGCCAACTACGTCAGCCCGTTCGACGCCACCGTGGTGCAGAAATTCCTGGACGCCGGCATGGTCACCCTCGGCAAGCTGAATTGCGACGAATTCGCCATGGGTTCCTCGAATGAGAACTCGGCCTTCGGCGCCGTGAAAAACCCTTGGGACAAGACTGCCGTACCCGGCGGCTCCTCCGGCGGCTCCGCGGCAGCAGTGGCTGCGCGCCTGGCGCCTGGCGTGACCGGTACCGATACCGGCGGCTCGATCCGCCAGCCAGCAGCCTTCTGCGGCATCACCGGCATCAAGCCAACCTACGGCCGCGCCTCGCGCTTCGGCATGATCGCCTTCGCCTCCTCGCTGGACCAGGCAGGCCCAATGGCGCAAACCGCGGAAGACTGCGCGCTGCTGCTGTCCGCCATGACCGGCTTCGACGAACGCGATTCGACCAGCCTGACTCCTGAGCAGGGCAACGCTGCCGAAGATTTCACCCGCGACCTGAACAAGCCGCTGGCCGGCCTGCGCATCGGCGTGCCGAAGGAATACTTCGGCGAGGGCCTGGCGGCCGACGTGGAAAAGGCCGTGCGCGCCGCGCTGGCCAAGTTCGTGGAGCTGGGCGCCACCCTGGTCGACATCTCGCTGCCGAACACCGCCCTGTCGATCCCGGCCTACTACATGATCGCGCCGGCCGAAGCTTCGTCCAACCTGTCGCGCTTTGACGGCGTGCGCTACGGTCATCGCGCCGAGGGCTACAAAGACCTGCAGGACATGTACAAGAAGAGCCGCGCCGAAGGCTTCGGCCCGGAAGTGCAGCGCCGCATCATGGTCGGCACCTACATCCTGTGCCACGGCTACTACGACGCCTACTACCTGAAAGCGCAGAAGATCCGCCGCAAGATCACGCAGGACTTCGCCAACGTGCTGGGCAGCCAGTGCGACGTGATCATGGGCCCGGTGGCGCCAACCGTGGCCTGGGACCTGGGCTCGAAAGCGGACGATCCGGTAGCGAACTACCTGGCCGACATCTTCACCCTGTCCACCAGCCTGGCCGGCTTGCCTGGCATGTCCATCCCTTGCGGTTTCGGCGAAGGCGAAAAGAACGCCAACCGCCCGGTAGGCCTGCAAATCATCGGCAACTATTTCGCTGAAGCGAAGCTGCTGAACGTGGCTCACCAGTTCCAGCAAGCGACCGAGTGGCATAAGCGCGCACCAAGCGGCATCTGATAAGGAAAAGAATATGGAATGGGAAGTCGTCATCGGTATTGAGAACCACGTACAGCTCACTACCGACTCCAAAATCTTCAGCGGCTCGCCGACCAAGTTCGGCGCCGAACCAAACACCCAGGCCAGCCCGGTCGACCTGGCGCTGCCAGGCGTGCTGCCGGTGATGAACAAGGCTGCCGTCGACCGCGCGATCCGCTTCGGCCTGGCCGTCGGCGGCAAAGTCGCGCCGCAGTCGATCTTCGCCCGCAAGAACTACTTCTACCCTGACCTGCCGAAGGGCTACCAGATCTCGCAGTTCGAAGATCCGGTGGTGCAAGGCGGCCAGCTGACCTTTGGCTACGAGAAGGACGGCAAGTTCGTCACCAAGACCGTGAACCTGACCCGCGCCCACCTCGAGGAAGACGCCGGCAAGTCGCTGCACGAGGACTACCACGGCATGTCCGGCATCGACCTGAATCGCGCCGGCACGCCGCTGCTGGAGATCGTGTCCGAGCCTGAAATGCGCAGTGCTGCCGAAGCTGTGGCCTATTGCAAGGCCCTGCACGGCCTGGTGATGTGGCTGGGCATTTGCGACGGCAATATGCAGGAAGGCTCCTTCCGCTGCGACATCAACGTGTCCGTGCGCCCGAAAGGCCAGAAGGAGTTCGGCACCCGCTGCGAACTGAAGAACCTGAACTCGTTCCGCTTCATCGAAGAAGCGGTGCACGTTGAAGTGGCGCGCCAGATCGAACTGCTGGAAGACGGCGGCGAAGTGGTGCAGGCGACCCGCCTGTACGATCCGGACAAGAAGGAAACGCGCCTGATGCGCGAGAAGGAAGATGCGCAGGATTACCGCTACTTCCCTGACCCGGACCTGCCGCCGCTGACCATCGGCACCGACTGGATCGAGCGCGTGAAAGCTTCGATGCCGGAACTGCCGGCAGTGATGCGCGAGCGTTTCGTCAACGAGTACAAGCTGCCGGAATACGATTCGCTGATCCTGACCGCGTCCAAGGGCATGGCGCTGTACTTCGAAGCCGTGGTTGCTGCTGCGGGCAAGGAGAACGCCAAGGCTGCCGCCAACTGGATGATGGGTGATGTGTCGTCGACCCTGAATCGTGAAGGTGTGGAAATCACTGCCGCGCCAGTGCTGCCAGCGCAACTGGCCGGCATGCTGAAACGCATCGCCGACGGCACGATCTCGAACAAGATCGCGAAGGAAGTGTTCGGCGCAATGTGGGAAGCCAAGTCGGAAGACCCGAATCTGGTCGATGTGATCATCGAGCAGAAAGGCCTGAAGCAGATCTCCGACACCGGCGCGCTGGAAGCCATCGTCAACGAAGTGATCGCCAACAACGAAAAGTCGGTTGAACAGTACCGCGCCGGTAAGGAAGCGGCTATCAACGCACTGATCGGCCAGGCGATGAAGGCTTCGAAAGGCAAGGCTAACCCGGCACAGTTGACCGAGCTGCTGAAGCAGAAGCTGGCTTCCTAAACCCGGAAAACCGGGGTCTGACCCGCAGGGTCAGACCCCGTCTGCGGCGCGGCTAAGGGTTACGGTTGTGCGCTGTTGATCTTCGTCGAAAGTCAAAGGCCTTGAACCAACCCCGCGGCTGCGAGATCATACGGGGTCTGACACTTGTGTCAGACCCTGGTTTACCGGTTTTGCCAACCGCCCGCTCATCCACCGCAAGATATCCGCAAAGATCTCCTCACGATTCACCTCATTGAAGTTCTCGTGATAGTTCTGATGCTGCACATGGCACTCCAGCAGCTTAGGATCAATCATCGCCAGCAAATCCAAGGTCGCCTTCGGGTCCGCCAGCTTGTCATCCCCCGCAACGACCGCGTATAACGGCCAGCGCCACGTCGGCATCTTCTCCGCCAGCCCTTTCTGCGCCCCCTGCAACGCCACCCCAAACCGCACCGTGCACTCGCGCGCCCGTACGTCATCCGCCTCATCGCGATGATGGCGCGCCGTAATCGCAGCATCATGCGTCAGCACATCGGTCAGCGACGCCATCGGCACCTTCATGGTCGGCGCCAGCGTGGCCAGCACGCCCGACAACTTCTCCAGCAAAGCCGGCACCTTGATCGCATTCACGTAATATGGCGACGAC
>JBCNOX010000116.1:0-11395 GCA_039593645.1 Pseudoduganella sp. | reverse complement strand
GCAAACTAAGGATTCCCTGCTATAATGCTGCCTCTTGGCCTGGTAGCTCAGTTGGTAGAGCAGAGGACTGAAAATCCTTGTGTCGGTGGTTCGATTCCGCCCCGGGCCACCAAGAATAAAAAGTGAAGACGCCGACCCCTGTGGTCGGCGTTTTTCGTTTCGGGGCCGCAGTTCTTCCTTGCGAACGGTCTTATTTGCTGCGCTGCTCGGGTTTGGTGAGAATTGACGCATTTCTGGAAGGTATCAAGATGATAGCATCTTGCGTTTTCTCTTTCCCGTTAGCAAATTAAATGATCAGCATGAACAAAACTGCATTCGCCCTCGCGGCACTGGCATTCGCCTCCTCCTCGTACGCCCAAGTCGCCGCAGTCCCTGCAAGAACAGTGCACGGCTTTGTCGGGATCGGCGCTACCGCTGGCGGCGATAAACTGGCCACTGCCAAGTACACCAACGGCGACAGCGCCAGCATCCGCGCCGGCGGCGGCGTGTACTTCACTGGTGGACTGGATTTCCGCATCAACGAGCAGTTCTCCGCCCAGACCAGCGTGAATTTCCATGTGGACGACCAGAGCGCGCGAAACGGCAGCCTGAAGTTCCAGCGCTTCCCGATTGAAGCCTTGGCCTTCTACCACATTAACGAGCAATGGAAGATCGGCACCGGTCTGCGCTACGTCTCCGGCGCCAAGCTGAGCGGCAGTGGCGCGGGCGAAATCGACGACGTGAAGTTCGACAATACCCTGAGCGGCGTGGTCGAAGCGGAATACCTGTTCACGCCACAGCTCAGCGTTAAAGTGCGCTACGTGAACGAGAAGTTCGAAGTCAAGGACCGCTACTACCAAGGCGAGGCAAAAGCCAACCACGTCGGCATCTCGGGCAATTTCTACTTCTAAGCAAAACCGGCCTTCCTGAACTGAACCCCGGGGGTTGGACACCAACCCTCGGGGTTTTTCACCCGCCATTCGATCCATTCAGGCACTGCGCTTGGTCACCACGACCTCAAGATACTCGCCTGGGACCACCAGCGACGCCGCGCCAGCGGTATTGAACCGATCCAGCAAGTCCGTTATATCCTTCTCCAACGCCGGTTCGCCATCGGCACCGACTGCGGCAAATGCCTTGTTGACCGGTCCATAAAAATCGCGGAACACCTGCAGCCAGTGTGCAGCGGAGGCATAGCGGAAGTTGAAGCTCTTGCGCGTGGCCTGGATGCGCGCGGCGCCTTCGCCAAACAGTTCGCGCAGATAGTCTTCAGTGCCCCACATGGCCGGCGATTTCAGGCCAGCCGGCGGCGGCACATGTTTCCCGATCGTCTTGAACAATTGCCCGATAAATCCCTCCGGCGTCCAGTTGGCCATGCCGATGCGGCCCCCTGGGCGGATCACTCGCATCATTTCGCTCGATGACTTGGCATGGTCCGGGGTAAACATGACGCCGAATGTAGACAGGGCCGCGTCGAAACCGGAATCGGGGAATGGCAGCGCCTCAGCGTCGGCCTCGCGGAAGTTCACCGACAACCCTTCGGCGGCAGCGCGGGCCCGCCCCTTTTCCAGTAGCGCAGGGACATAGTCGGTGGATGTGACCTTGGCAAAACGGCGCGCCGCTGCCAGCGTTGCATTGCCGTTACCGGCTGCGATATCGATAACCCGCTCATTGGCGCGGATGTCAGCAGCCTCGGCAAGCGACTCGCCGACGAGCTGCAGCGTGACACCGATGATGGCGAAATCACCGCTGGCCCAGGTCGCCTGCTGCTTTTGCTTGATAGCAGCAAAATCCGGCGCGCTCGCGTCGCGCTGCGGCTGGGATGACGGCGTTGACTGGCTAGGTTGACCCATGGCGTTCTCCTGGTGAATGAATCGGACTGACTTCCATCACGTTAGGAGACAAAGGCCCAAAGCGCCAGATCGGCTCGCGATGACGCGCCCAAGGGTCGCAAACACAAGGCCGCAGCCGGTTGTTTGTCGGAAACTTTTACACATTGCTTTCGAGGCAACGAATTTCACTACTAAAACTCTACGTAACTCCTTGTAACTACAGCAGAAACTTGCAATATTGTTGCAATGGCATGATATCTGCTAGGCCTATTGCGTCTTTTTTAACTTTTGGACTCGATATGAAAATTGTTCGCCAATTCCTGGCCGCCGCCGCCCTGGTTGCCCCTCTGTCTGCCTTTGCCTTCCCGATCGCCGCCCCCGGCACCGAAGGCAATCCTGTGTTGGCCAGTAACGCCGCTAATGTTATCGCTCGCTACGAAGGCACTTCGGCCTCGTACAGCAACGACCTTTACCTCTTCACCAACGATGGCATCGCGGACAACGACATCTTCCTGTTCAATAACCATGGCTCCGCGGTCGGCGCAACTGTCGACCTTGGCAGCTTTGCCGTTGGGACTGAACTCATCTTCCGCCTGCACGTCAACAACACCAATACCGACTACTTCACTGGCCTGGCAGGCCGCAACCCGGACGGCTCCTTCCACGCGCGGGTGCAGGGCAACTGGCTGCCTGACACCACGCTGGTCAGTTTCGAAGACCTGTACAACGGCCCGTTCGACTTCAACGACCTGAGCTTCTCCTTCACCAACACCACTACGCCAAATGACGTACCGGAACCGGCCAGCCTGCTGTTGCTGTCGCTGGGCCTGGCAGGCATCGCGGTGTCGCGCCGCAAGCCCCGCCAGGCTTAAGCCGGGCAACACCTGACAACGCCGGCCGAGTGGTCGGCGTTTTTATTTTGCGGGCAAGACCACGCTTGACGGGCGCCGCTCGCCAGCCTATATTAAACCTACAGGTTAATTAAGTAATTGGTGAAATTCGGTGCAAGATCCTCTCAGCCAAACGTTTTCCGCACTGGCAGACCCGACACGGCGTGCCATGCTGGCGCGACTGTCACAGGGCGAAGCCAACGTTTCCGACCTGGCCGCGCCCTTCCTGGGCGAGATGAGCCTGCCAGCCATCACCAAACATCTGCAGGTACTTGAGAAGGCCGGGCTCATCACCAAGACACGCAAGGCGCAATGGCGTTCCTGCAGGATCAATGGCGATGGATTGAAGAATGCAGCGGACTGGATGGAGCAATACCGCGTGTTCTGGGAAGAGAGTTTCGACCGCCTTGACGCCTACTTGAAAGCTGTCACCGCAAAAAATCCGTCCAAAGGAGATGAAAATGCCTGAATTCAGTGCCCCAAATGAAATCCGCATTGTCCGCACCTATGACGCGCCGGTGCAGGCAGTCTGGGATGCGTGGACCGATCCGGCCCAGGTGGCGCAATGGTGGGGGCCGCGCGGCTTCACCCTTACCACGCACAGCAAGGACTTGCGCGTCGGCGGGACATGGCGCTACACCATGCACGGACCGGACGGTACCGATTTCCCGAACAAGACCACCTACCACGTGGTGGAACCGCTGCATAAGCTGGTCTACGACCACGGCGCCACTGACGACACCCCGCCGCTGTTCCGCGTCACGGTGCTGTTCGACGAGGTGGACGGCAAGACCCGCATGGACATGACCATGGCCCTGGCCGATGCGGAAGCGGCGGCCCAGACCCGCCAGTTCATCCGTCACGCCAACGGCGATTCGACCTGGGACCGCCTGGCCGAATACCTGGGCAAACGGCTGGCGGACGAAGACAAGTTCGTCATCAACCGCAGCTTCGAGGCGCCGCTGGAAACCGTGTTCGACATGTGGACCAGCCCCGAGCACCTGGCGCGCTGGCTGCCGCCAACCGGCATGGAGATGCGCTTCCTGCGTGCGGACATCCGCTCGGGCGGCGCGTCGCTGTACTGCATGAGCAATGCGGCGATCACCATGTATGGCCGCGCCCGTTACCTTGAGATCCGCCGCCCCGACCTGCTGGTGTACACCCAGCAATTCTGCGACGAGAACGAACATATCGCGCGCCATCCGATGGCGCCGGTCTGGCCTGAAACCATGCGCACCACCGTGCAGTTCGCAGCTGAAACGCCGGATCGCACCAGGGTGACCGTAACGTGGCAAGTGGAAGGCAAGGCTAGCGCAGCAGAACTGGCGGCCTTCGTGGAACACCGCGCCAGCATGACGCAAGGTTGGAACGGGTCGTTCGACAAGCTCGAGGCCGCATTGGCAGCCTGAGCGCAATTGAATCCCCCGCCGCGCAGGCGGCAGGGGAACATCACTTACGGCTTGGAGACTGGCGCCGCGCCAGCTGCACCGGCGGCAGCTTTGGCAAAGTCACCGGCCTTGATCACCGAAACGGCTTCCGGCTTCAGGTGGACACGCAATGCTTCGTTGACTTGCGCCACGGTCAGCGCGCTGACTTTGGCTTCCAGGTCTTTGTCGAACCCCATGGTGCGGTCGAAGCTCAGGTAGCCCGCCAGGCGGCCAGCCAGGCCGGCGTCACCGGTACGGCCCACTTGCTGCGATTGCAGCCAGGCCTTCTTGGCATCGGCCAGCTCGGCTTCGGTGAAGCCGTCCTTGAGTGCCTTGACCAATTCTTCACGCAGCGCAGCTTCCACCTTGGCGGTGTTTTGCGGGGCGCTGATCGCGAACGCCAGCCACAAGCCGGCCGGATCGCGCGACGGCACGCTCAACTGCGATCCGACGCCGTACGACAGGCCTTCCTTCTGGCGGATGCGATCGGCCAAGCGGCTGCGCAGCGCTCCGCCGCCAAGCATGTAGTTACCCATCAACAGAGCGGGGTAGACCGCAGCATCGTCCTTCATCGGCACCGGCTGGATCGCGAACAGCACCGAGTTAGCCTTGTCCGGGGTCTCCAGGGAAACGCTTTGGCCTGCCACCTGCTTCATTTCGCTGGCGATGCGAACGTAGGGCTGCTCCGCCTTCCAGTTGCCGAACAGCTTGGCCGCCTGTGCCTGCACGGCAGCCACATCGAAGTCACCGACTACCGCCAGGCTGCCGTTGCCGGCGCCATAGTAGGCTTTGTGGAAGGCTTTGACTTGCTCCAGGGTGACCGCTTTTTCGGCCGCCAGTTGCTCCGGCAAGGTCATCGAATAACGCGGGTGGCCTGCCGGGAAAGTATTGGTCAGGCGCTGCAGCGCGTTGCTGGCCAGGGGCTGCGGCTCGGTCATTTGCTGCTCGGTGCCGGAGATCATGTCGCGCTGCTGCTCCGAGAAGTCTTTCGCGGTCAGCGCTGGCTTCATCAGCGATTCGGCCAGCAGGTCCAGCACAGCTGCCAGGTTGTCGCGGGTGGTAGTCACGTTGACGGTCACGCCTTCGGCGCCGCCATTGACGTTTACGTTTGCCTTCCACTTGTCGAGGGCATCCTTGACTTCCTGGCGCGACAGGCGCTCGGTACCGCTCAACAACAGGGATGCAGTCAGGTTGCCGATAGTGGCCTTGCCAGCCAGGTTCTCGGCCGTACCCATGCGCAGCTGGATCGTCGCGCTGACGGTGTTGCCCTTGGTGCTCTTTGGCAGCAGCGCCAGCTTCATGCCGTTGGCCAAAGTCGAGCGCTGGGTACGCTTCTCGATATTGTCAGGGCTCGGATCGAACACCTCGCCCTGGGCGATCGCTGCGCGGCCCTTGTAGTCCTTGACCAGTGCTGCGATATCCGGCGTCTTCGGCACTTCGGTCCGGTCGGCCGCTTCGGTCGGGATGAAGCGTGCCAGGGTGCGGTTCGCCGGTTTCAGGTATTTGATCGCCACCGCCTGCACTGCTTCCACATCGACTTTCTCGACCTGGTCGCGGCGCCGGTGGAACAGGCGCCAGTCGCCGGCGGCTTGCGCCGAGGTCAGGGCAATGGTGAACCGCGCGGTGTCGTTGACGGTCTGGTCGATGTCCTTGGCGATCGCAGTCTTGGCACGTTCCACTTCGGCTGCGGTGATTGGATTGGACTTGATGTCTTCCAGTGCCTTCAGCATCGCCTCTTCCACCGCCGCGGTCTGGCCGTCTTTCGGCACCACGGCAGCGAACAGGCGGTAGCCTGGCTCCATCTGGTTGAAATCGAGGTCCATCACGGACGACGCCAGCTTGGTATCCACCAGGGCCTTGTGCAGGCGGCCGCTTGGCGCATCGGCCAGGATCTTGCCCAGCACCTGCAGCGCTGCCGCATCGGTATGGCTGGCTGGCGCCACGTGGTAGCCGGAGGCGACGAACTGGGTGCCGCCGGTGCGGCGGATGGTGACGGAGCGTTCGCCGTCCTGGGTCGGTTCCGCCGTATAGGTTGGCGCCAGCACGCGGGTTGGCTTCGGAATCTTGCCGAACAAGTCGTTGATCTGGGCCAGTACCTTGGTTTCGTCAAAGCGGCCGGCCACCATCAGGATCGCGTTGTCCGGCTGGTAATAGCGCTGGTAGAAGGCGCGCAACCGTTCGATGCTGACGCCCTCGATATCGGAGCGGGCGCCGATGGTCGACTTGCCGTAGTTGTGCCAGTCGAAGGCAACCGCCATGGTGCGCTCGAGCGTCACGCGGAACGGGTCGCTTTCGCCCCGTTTGAATTCGTTACGCACGACCGTCATCTCGCCTTTCTGGGTCTTGTTGTTCCACAGGTCGTCCTGGCTGATCGGCGAATTGACCATGCGGTCGGCTTCCAGCTCAAGCATCAGCTTCAGGTTGTCGTCATTGGCCGGGAAGGTCGAGAAATAATTGGTGCGGTCGTACCAGGTGGTGCCGTTGAAGCGGCCGCCGGTCTGGTTCAGCACTTCCACCGGCGTCTTGGTGCCCTTCTTGATGCCGAAGTTGGCGGTGGGCTTGAACAGCAGGTGTTCCAGCAAGTGCGCCATACCGGTCTCGCCATAGTTCTCGTGGCGCGATCCGACCATGTAGACGATGTTGGTGGTCAGGGTCGGCTTGCTCGCGTCAGGGAACAGCAGCACGCGCAGGCCGTTGGCCAGGCGGTATTCGGTAATCCCTTCGACCGAGGTGACTTTGACCGGGACGGCCTTGCTTGCGGCAGCCTTGGCCGGCGCCGTTGGCGCGCTGGCGAATGCTGGCGACAGGATTCCTGCGCTAAGCATGAGGGCGGTAAGTAGCTTCACTCTGAGTACTTCCTATATAAAAATAAAGGTTATAAATTATATAACCTACCACAAATGCTTGCCATCAATCACCGCGACGTCTGCGGTGGCAGCATCAAAGTCGGCAAACAGGCGCGCATTGACGCCGATCCTCCGGGTATGGCCATCCCAGCTCCCATCCATCTCGAAGGCGGGTGAATCGGAGAAGGTAGCACAGCCGCACAGCGGGCAGAAATGGTGCGCCACCGCCCTGGTGTTCCAGCGATAGGCGCTGTCGCCCGAAGGCGCCGGCACCAGCTTGAACTGAGCGGGGGAAAAGTAGGCCAGCAAGGCGCCGCGCTTGGCGCAGAACGAGCAGGTGCAGCGTGTGAGTTGGGAGGGAATCTCGCCATCGATTTCGAAGGCGACGGCGCCGCAATGGCAGCTTCCTTTGACAGTCATGGCCGGGCTCCTTGCAAGAGAGCGCACAATGCGCCGGGAGCCCTTAATGTAGCGCCAAACAGCAGACCGTTGTCGCGTTGGCGTCTTTCGTGCGCGCTTGCCGCGCACAGCTCCCAGCCGCGTTGGCGGCGGCTGGGAGCGATACTACTTAGCGGTAGGTCAGGTAGTACTGGACACCCGAACCATTCTGCTCCGCACTACCGGTCTGCACCAGCGCGATGTGGTGGCCGGTTGCACTGTGGTAGATACCGATACCGTAGCTCTGCTGGCCGGCAATCATCGGCAACGCCAGATCGGCAGCCGGCAGGAACAAGCCTCCGGAATAGCGCTTGTAGGCCGCAGGATAAGTGACCGCATAGTTCGGATAGGAACCGCCAGTGGTGACGATCGCCAGGGTTTCTTCCAGCGCGCTCGAATGGCTCAGCGAAGCAAGCTGGCCGGTCAGGGTCAAGCGTCCGGCGTACTTCAAGGTGCTGACCTGGAAGTAGGTGCCGGCTGCCGTGAACAGCAGGTCTTCCGTTTCGGTCAAGTACAGTGGCGAACCCATTGCGTAATCACCGTGGTAAGGCGAGTCGCCGCTGGTCAGCACCTTGTTGGCCTTCGGATCGATCGTGAAGTAGCTGACATCGGAAGGCGACAGGCCGTTCGAGAGCAGGAAGGCCTTGTTCTTGCTATGCGCAAGCACGCCTTTCTGGGTACCGTAGAAATATCCGCTTGCCCAGCCGAGTTCCGACACGGTCTCGCCGGTACGCGCATTCAGGACCACCACGGACGGATTCGCCCAGCTGCCGCTGGTGCCGATCAGGTAGACAATCCCTTCATTGGTAATAAAGGCGTCAGTGTGCGCACCACCGGTTGCACTGGAGCGTACCAGGGTCGCAGTCTGCAGGTCGACCAGGCTGACGATGCCTTCGTGCAGCACAGCCGCCAGCTTGCCGTCACCGCTCAACTGCAGCGACTTGACCGCCAGGGGCAGCATGACCGTTTTGATGGAACCAGTGAACGGATCGACAATCTTCAGAGCATTGGGGTTGGTCGCCACCGTTACCAGGCGATCCAGGCCTCGGCTGTAGCGGGTGTCCAGGGGGGCGAATGGCAGCGCCACCGAGTTCACAATCGATGCCAGCGCACGGATATTGACGTATGCAATGGAAGAGGCCTTGCCATCGCTGACCGTGATCGAAACCACATAAGTCCCAGCTACGTCGGGCGTGAAGTTCAGTGTCGGCGAAGTCGGATTGGCGATGGTCGCATTCGAGCTGGCTGGACGGGCATCAAGCGCCCACGAATAAGTCAGCGTATCGCCATCTTCGTCATAGCTCGATGCGGCGGAGGCAGCTACCGCCTCTCCCACCAGGGTCGTCATATTGCCGCGGTCAACCACAGCCACTGGTGCGTACGTGCCTGCTTCAATGGTCAGGCGTTGTTCCGAGTAGGCGCCCGATGGATCGGTGGCGCGCAGCACCACCACATAGGTGCCGTCCTTGTCCGGAGTAAGCTGCACGTTGACCGTGTTCAGAGCCGACAGCACGGCAGCACTGCCAGCTGGCTTGTCTGTCAGGCTCCAGCTATAGGTGATGGCATCGCCGTCTGCGTCGATACTGGCACCGCCACGCAGCGAAATCTGGGTGCTGGAAGGCAGGCGGATAGCCGGACCGGAAGGCAGCGCCAGTGGCGTGGCGTTGCTGCTGATGGCAGCTACCGGGCGATTGTTCCTGACCGTTACGGTGGTCGTGTAATAGCTGCTTTCGCCGGTCGAATTGGTCACCGTCATCTTGACCACATACATGCCCAGTGCATCCGGGGAGAATTGCGCAATCGAGCTGTTGGTGGAGTTCAGTTGCGCTGCGCTGGCGGCTGGCTTGCTGCTCAGGGTCCAGGCGTAAGTGAGAGGCTTGCCGGCTGGATCTGCGCTGTTACCCCCATTGAGGGAAACCACGTATCCGACCGAAGCCTCAAGGCTGGAGGCACCGCCGTTCGATGGCTGCGGCGTGACGCTGCCCACAACCACCACGGCGGGGTTGCTGACAGGTGGCGTATTGTCGACCACCAGGGTAACGCGCTGCTCCGACGACGCGCCTTTGCTGTCGGTTACCTTCAAGTTGAAGGCATAGGTACCAACGACGTCAGGCTTGAACGTCACCTGCGCCCCGCCGGTCGGGATGGTCAGGGTGCTATTGGTGGGCTTGCTGAAGATCGACCAGCTAAAGGTCAGGGCATCGCCCTCTGCATCGGTACTGCTTGATCCGTTGAGCTGCACGTCACTGCCGACTGATGCCTTGGCATCGCCGCCGGCAACGCCGGCCTGCACCTGGCCGCCCAGCACCACGGCGAGTTTTGGCGCGGTATTGGAATTGGACGGGGCGCTGGAACCTCCTCCGCCGCATCCGCTCAACAAGGAAACGGCGACAACCGCGGGCGCGAGCCATCGCCACAAGCTATATCTAGTCTGTGATTGCATAGTTCTACATAAAGTGGATAAACAATGCCCCCGTCCATGCGGGGGCGTTTTTTTCTGAGCGGAATTATAAGTTAACCGGTCCCAAATTTGCCAATTTACCAATCACTGATCCACGCTTCGATGGCCATATTTCATATTGCGAAATTCCAGTCTCACATTGCAGAAAATGGCTGGGCGGCGCACCATACCGAACAGTTCATTCTGCGAAAAGTAGTTTCATATCATGGTAACTTAAAAATAACACATTGAATTTAAAAGAGAAAATATAACTTATATGTCTTATATAAGACATGGTGCGTCGCAAAAGAACGGCCTATCATTATTCCAAGTGCTTCGCCTTTTTTAATCCGCTTTTTTGCTAGGAATAGACCATGTCCCACTACCAAGACGACATCCAAGCCATCGCAGCCCTCAAGGAACGCAACGGCAGCGCCTGGAACGCCATCAGCCCGGAAGCGGCCGCCCGTATGCGCGCCCAGAACAAGTTCAAGACCGGCCTGGACATTGCCCGCTACACCGCCAAGATCATGCGCGCCGACATGGCCCGCTACGATGCCGACCCATCCCAGTACACCCAGTCCCTGGGCTGCTGGCACGGTTTCATCGGCCAGCAAAAAATGATCTCGATTAAGAAGCACTTCAACAGCACCGACCGCCGCTACCTCTACCTGTCGGGCTGGATGGTTGCTGCGCTGCGCTCCGAGTTCGGCCCGCTGCCGGACCAGTCGATGCACGAGAAAACTGCCGTGTCGGCCCTGATCAAGGAGCTGTACACCTTCCTGCGCCAGGCTGATGCCCGCGAACTGGGCGGCCTGTTCCGCCAGCTGGATGCCGCCACCGGCGACGCCAAGAAAGCCATCCAGGAAAAGATCGACAACCACGTGACCCACGTCGTGCCTATCATCGCCGACATCGACGCCGGTTTCGGCAACGCCGAAGCGACCTACCTGCTGGCCAAGCAGTTCATCGAAGCTGGCGCCTGCTGCATCCAGATCGAAAACCAGGTTTCCGACGAGAAGCAGTGCGGCCACCAGGATGGCAAGGTCACCGTGCCACACGAAGACTTCCTGGCCAAGATCCGCGCCGTGCGCTACGCCTTCCTGGAACTGGGCGTGGACGATGGCATCATCGTGGCCCGTACCGACTCGCTGGGCGCCGGCCTGACCAAGCAGATCGCCGTGACCAAGCAGCCAGGCGACCTGGGCGACCAGTACAACTCCTTCCTGGATTGCGACGAGGTGTCGGCCGACGCCCTGGGCAACGGCGACGTGATCATCAAGCGCGACGGCAAGCTGCTGCGTCCGAAGCGCCTGCCTTCCAACCTGTTCCAGTTCCGCCCAGGCACCGGCGAAGCACGCTGCGTGCTGGACTGCATTACCTCGCTGCAGAACGGCGCCGACCTGCTGTGGATCGAAACCGAGAAACCGCACATCGGCCAGATCGGCGGCATGGTCAAGGAAATCCGCAAGGTCATCCCGAACGCCAAGCTGGTGTACAACAACAGCCCATCGTTCAACTGGACCCTGAACTTCCGCCAGCA